>CAZXXI010000043.1:0-9277 GCA_964644815.1 uncultured Muribaculaceae bacterium | reverse complement strand
CAGCTCTAAGGAGTGAAAATTTTTCGCAATCAACAAATTTGATATAATAATAAAAAGGAAGTTGGTAATTGTGACAAGAAAGGAAAAAAGAGAATTGAAGAAGGATAAATCTTTAGTATGTGGATTATATCTAATTATAGAAAAATATCTTCCAAGGTTGTTTACTATGTTTGAAAATCTAACAGATGCTAGGCAACAAGGGAAGGTTACATATGATATGAAAGTAATATGTGTAACAAGATTATTTGCTTTACTATGCGGAATAACTACCATGAATTCTATGACAAACAAGTTCAACAATGAATATACTATAGATAACATTTCTAAAATTGTAGGCACTGATTTGTCAGACCTCCCACACTATGACACAATAAATGATGTGTTTGATGATCTAGACATTGTTGAACTTAGAAAAATCCAAAAATATATTGCATATACTTTGATTCGTTCTAAAATGTTTGATAAGTTTAGATATAATGGAAAGTTTCAATTACTTATTGATGGAACAGGCTTAGTATCTTTCGGTTATAAACATTGTGAACATTGTTTAGTTAAGAAACATCATGATGGACATATAACATACGAACATCAAGTTCTAGAAGCCAAGTTAGTTTTCTCTTCTTTTGTACTTTCCATAGATTCAGAATTTATAGATAATCCCAACCAATCAGTTATTGAATATAAGAAACAAGACTGTGAAATGAATGCTTTTAAAAGAATGGCCGTTCGGTTAAAGAAGAACTTTCCTAAACTTCGTTTTATCATTACTGGCGATGCTTTATATGCTTCTGGCCCTTTTATCAAACTTTGCCTTGATAACAACTGGGATTATATCTTTAGATTAAAATCCGAAAAGCTTAAAACTGTTAATCGGGACTTTGATGGCATTATTTCCTTAGAAACAGGGACGTCACATAATAATTATTTTCTAGTTAAGGATTATCATTATAATCAATACAAGTTTAATATTGTACGATTCTTAGAAAAACGAATTGCTCATGATGATAGAACTTTTACCTACATTACTAATCTTCAAGTTGATGACAATAACATTAAGGAAATAATCGTTATGGGTAGAAAAAGATGGAAAATTGAAAATGAGGGTTTCAATAATCAAAAGAACATTCTTTTCGATATTACTCATATGTGTTCTCTCGATTATAATGCTATGCAGGCCCACTATTTGTTTGTTCAATTTGCTCATACCATCAGACAACTCCTAGACCTTGGTTCTTACTTTGTTTTTGGCTTTCAAAACAAAATAAAAGAAATAAGCTCCTCTATCTTATACGAACTTATTTCCACCAAAATCAACCTTAATTTAAATTTGAATTTTCAATTAAGATTTGACTCTTTAATTTTATAACATTTTTTTGATTTTTTAAAGTATTAGTTCTGGTTTTTTGCAGGGAGTTTACAGAACCTTTTTCCTCTGCTTTATTTTTTCCCTTTTCCGCGAAAAACTTTTTTTATTTCGTTCTCTTCTCCTACATGAACCTTCGTTTATTTTTCACTCCTCAAAACTGCTTTAAAGTCTTTATATTTTACAATCGAGAATGACTTCGATATCGTACGTATCATCATCTTTATAAGTCAATTTTCCATATGTACCGGTCAAACTGCAATCGTTCTTGATAAATTCAGATATATCCTTTTCCATGCCATCGAGTATTTCTAAATCGACATCGAGCTCTTTTCTCGTCTCGAGATAAGTCGGCAAAAGAGTTTTGAATTCGGTTTCGTAATAGTCGACGACGAGGTTCTTTAAATTCTCTTCTAAACGTTCTTGTGTCCTTTTAGGAAAGACGACGAATATGAACAGTAAAATTGAACTTGCAAGTAATACACTTACAAGTCCAACAATAGTTATCATTATTTTTTTGTTTTTAAACATTTAACTCTCGAGGAATTATATAGTGACAGATGTGTCCTTAATGGCACCACTTATCTTATCTTCGACGCGGATAGTATAAGTTCCTTCTTCGATAGAAGTTACGCTTATAGGGTTACCGTCGTTAGATGTAGCGATGACGTCGATTCCTTTTAGAAGAGTATATTTAAAGTTACCTGAACCACCTTCGATTTGTGGAGTTAGCAATGTAATTTTAACTCCAGTAGTATCCGTCGTAGTTACGTCGACATTTTTAATTTCGATGTCTTTATAAACTGTGTTTACATTGAAAGTGATAGTCAAATCGTCGATTTGAGCTTGAACACTTATCGGAGTACTAGAGTATTCATTAGCAGTTATTACACCGTTTTCGATGGTGATAGCTGTAGTCTCAGTCAATATAGTATATTCGATAGAGTTAGTCGCATAGTCTGGTGTCAATGTAGGCATTATAGTATATGGTTCACCTATCGTTACGTCGATATCATCTATTTCGATATTTTCAGCTTTTGTCTCTAATATAGCATCAGGTGCGACTGTGATAGTGATAACTTGTGTGTTACCGTTTTCCCAAGCAATCGTCATCGTAGCAGTGTTTACACCATATACGAAAGGTACTAGCCAAGCTCCTTCATTTAAAGCTTTGAAGTCGTTCCAAGTTATGTCGTTTACTTCGTTTGTACCAGCTTTTAGAGAAACTTTGGCAGCAGCGATTTCATCTTCAGTATAGGCAGTCATAGAGCTTGGGTCTACCTTGACGTATACTAAGTTTCCAGTTGCGCCACCTTCTGTAATGTATGGAACTTTACCAGTTATAGTGATATCGTTACCGTTTATGACAGCACTGTAGTCGTCGTTTGCTCTCGTCGTGATGGTTGCTCTAGGTGCAGCTTCTACCGTAGCAGAAGTTGCATCTAGTTCTATAGTTTGAACGTTACCATCTTCCCAAGTGATTTCTAATTTAGCAGTTTTAGAGTTGTTTAATGCAACGATCCATGTGTTAGAGTATTTATTCCAGTTTTCGAAGGTACCATTATAGACTTCTTCATTGCCTACTGTTTCAACTACTTTAGCAGCTTTAATTTCGGCATCTGTATAATACATTCCGTCTAAACTCAATCCTACTCTTACCAAGCTTCCTGCTTGAATTGCATCAGTAGCTTTTGAGTATGGAACGTTACCTGTGATAGTGACTTTGTTGCCATCGACAGCGGTAGTATAATCGCTGTTTTCTATTGGAGTCAATTTTGCACTTGGTGCAGAATACAATATTGCATCGTATTTAACTCCTGGAATGTCTTCATTTTTAACTTTAATAGTGAACACTTGTGAGAAGCTCTTGTTTCCTTCAGTTGCCCAGATTACTTCGATAGTAACTGGTTTATCTTTGCTGACTAATGGTGTATATGTATAACTCGTTTCATTGCCCCAAGGCTCTGTAACTTCTACACCAGCTTCGTTTATGTATTTTACGCTTATTCCTGATAATTTATCTTGGAAGTAGGCATTTGGTTCTATCTTGACAGCTACTCTATTACCAGCTTTTAGACCATTTTCAGCGCGCCAGTAAGAGATGTCGCCGTAGAAGATAATAGTATCTTTGATGTAAGTGTTATTCGATAATAGACCGACCATATTTTCTTGAGCTTCCTCTGAGAAGTTATCCCAATCGGCATCGCCATATTTGTTAGTTCTATTATGGTTAATCGTTCCATATGGTACATCCATGAATGTAGCATAATCGCCTACTTCGACATTGAAGTCTTGAATGTTACCATCTTCCCATACTACTTGGATAGTTGCTTCTCTAAAGTCTTTTGTGAAAGTAACCATAACTGAATTGTTGACGTTGTCGAGGTTTTCGACGGTAGTCTCACCTAGATAATCGTTAATTATGGCTTTGAAAGTCTTACCGTTCGTATAATCGTATGCCGTATTCTGTAAACGGACTTTAATTTGGTTACCACCCTTGTCACCGGCGAATACGTTGTATGGAATGTCGTTTCCTGTGAACGTTATAGTATTACCTTTCTTTGTCGATGTCGTATTTGGGTCGTTACCAAAAATGTCTCCTTTTGGCATCTCTGCATAAGTTATACTAGTCGCATCTATCTTGAACTCTTGTTCATTTTCTTCGTTCCATACCACTTTAATCGTCGGCGTCTTGTTCTCTTTTAGCAATAACTCTACGTTAGCAGTAGTTCCTGAAGCTATTTCACTCCATGCATATTCTTTGCCATCGACGATTACTTTAGTAGCTGTAAGAGTAGAAGCACTGTATACATTCGGTGCACTTATAGTGACTTGTTTTTTACCGTTCCATGCTACTTCACCTGTGATAGTAAGTGTATCGCCTGTAAGTGAGCCATTAGTAGTGCTTATCGTACCTAATTCAGCTGGCGCTAAAGTAGAGGTATTAGTCACTTTTACTTGGAAGTTTTGGACTACTCCAGGTGCCCATGTGACTTCTATATCGAATGTATTTCCATTAGTGGAATCTACTCTATCGATTATAGTCGTCAACTCTAAGGATTCTTTATCGCTCTTATCTCTCCAAGCGATTACTTCGCCATTTAGCTTAACAGTAGTATTAGCTAAATCTGTAACAGTATAACCTGCTGGCGCTGTGAATTTGAAACCTATCATGTTACCAGGTGTAGTTCTATTAGCATTTTTACCATACCAAGCGATGTTGCCGTCGAACGTAAGCGAATTAGATGTAGAAGTTACATTTAATGCTCCACCCGTATTTTTATCATCGCGACCGATAGAACCCAAATTGACCGGATTATAAACGGATTCAGTGCCATCTACGCGATTGTATGTCTGCATCTCGGTACCGTTTTCTAATACCTTTATATTAGAAATCGTACTGGGTACAGTGATTACACCATTGACATACTCGACATATTTGGCCTTAGTACTGGGAATAGTATCATAAGTTAGAGCAGCTGATTGGTTGCTCATTCTATAGTTTATAGATATCTTTTTTTCGACATTGTTGACGTAGAAGATGTCTCTAGTATTCAACGTTGCCAATTCAGTTGTATTCGTCACTTCATTATACTGATTGTTTTCATCTATTTTGTACCAAGTACCAAATAGATAATAGTATATGTCTGCTCCCTCATAATCTGGAGTATTTGCATTGTAAATCATATCGTTTGCAGTTGCCTTAGATACTCTGGCAGCTGTCATTATTTGATCTGGAGTAAATCTCGTTATTCCGATTACATATGAACCATTTTCTATATCGGTATCGACACTTTCTTTTATATTAAGTGCATTTACAGGTGCTATGTATAGTGCCATTCCTATGAATGTAGTAACTAATAATTTAGAAAATGTCTTTTTAGTCTTATTATTTTTCATACATTTAGTCCTTTCTATATCTTATTTAGTCGACACTTACGACATCTAATCCTCTAACAAGTGGTGTTCCTATTAGAGTTCCCGTTCTCATATTACCAGAGGCAGCCGGTGTCGTTACTTTTACTATTCCACTTACGTAACCACCTAGAGAACTCTTAATCAATATTCTACATTGGTCTGTAGAACTGTCTGCAACTTTTTCACAAACTGCTGTGTAGGTAGGTTTTACTGGAACCTCAGGTTCAGTCGTTCCTGGGTCAACCGGCTCAGTAGTTCCACCATTGTTACCACTGTTACCACTACCGCCATTGTTACCCGGCTTAGAAGTCGAGCCTCCTCCGTTCGGTTTGGATGGATTTGTAGGTTTAGTATTCGGCTGTTGAGCAGTAGTTCCTTCCGTCCAAGTAGCAACTAACGTTATGTTCGAATTGATTTTCGTATTGAAATCGAAGTCTTTTCCGTTGTATTGCCAACTCTTGAAAGTGTAACCCTCTTTAGTCGGATTGGCTGGCTTTGGCATCGTGCCATTGGCATTTACTTTGACATCGTCAATAGTGTTACCACCGTTTGTATCAAATTTTACAGTATATTGGATTAATGGAGAACCTTCAATCCATCTCGCTTCTAATATCATATTAGTCGTTATTCTCGTCGAAAAATCGAATACGCCACCATCGTAGTACCAATTATCAAAAGTGTAACCATCTCTCGTCGGATCGATTGGTCGTTTAATTTGACCAAAGACGTTTATCTTTTGATTAGGTATACTAGCACCACCCATGGTATTAAAGGCGACGTCGTATTTAGTCGTCAAGAATAATATTATGAAAATGATTATAACGACGATTGCTGTGATAATAGCGACACCGACGTTACTCAGTTTTTTCTTCTTATTATCTTTTTTCATCTTTTTACCTTCTTTCTATTTTTTTCTTCTCAAACCCCCTAAGGTTATCAAAGACGCGTATCACAAAATACTTGCCTTCCCCATATCACCATCCTTATTTTTATAATCTCGAGTGAGTACAGGTAAACCCTCAAATGGGTAGAGTACTCCTCACACCGTTATTATAAGGATTGACACCTTTCAAGTCAACGATTTTTTGTCAATAAAAGTAAATTTGTCATGAATTTTACTCTAAATTTGTCGATTTTCTTCCTTTTCTTGGAAAAATACCATTAAATGACACTTCTCCAATAATAAATTTATGGCAAAATTTGTCCTAATATACGGGATTTTGTCCATTTTGCCAATTCGCTAAAATTAAAAAATAAAAGTGTAAATAGTTAGACAAAGTTCATCTAGTACGAAAGAAAGTAAAGAAAAAAGTTATTGTAAAAAAATAAATATATAAATAAGGTAAACTGCAACTATATACTGACATTTTTTGCGGTCTTATCTTGATAAAATTACTTTATTAGAAAGTTTGTGACTATATGGATAAAAACGATATCAATTATATTTATAAACGAGCAGCGCGAAGATTAAAGATGTTTAGGAAATTTAGAGGGCTAACGCAAGAACAGTTGAGCATCAATTCGACCTTCTCAAGAGGGTTCATCGCCAATATCGAGTCTCCCAAGACGGACCAGACGTTTTCTTTAGGAGTTTTGTATTATCTCTCCCTCCGATTAGATATTCCGATTGAACTGTTCGTAAAGGAAGATATCAGCAAGGAATTAGAAGAGATGAATTGTAAAATCGGCATAGATGCATAAGAAAAAACCTGTCTAGTTTAAAATGGACAGGTTTTTTAATTATTCTTCATCGGCTTTTTTATCTTTTTTCTTTTCTTCTCTTTTCGGTTTAGGAAGAGCCTCTTTTCTAGAAAGGTTCAAACGGCCGCGGTTGTCATAACCGAGAGATTTGACGATGATTTCGTCGCCTACTTTGACGACGTCGGAAGGTTTATTGACGCGTTCGTGTGCGAGTTGTGAGACGTGGACGAGACCTTCGCAGTTTGGCCAAAGTTCGACGAAGCAACCGAAGTCTTCTACTTTGGTGACTTTGCCAGTATAGAGTATGCCCTCTTCTACTTCGCGAACGACGGATTCTATCATTTCGATAGTCTTATCGATGATGGCTTGGTCGGTGTGGTAAACTACGACGTGTCCATCGTCATCGATGTCGACTTTGACGGCGTCTTTATCGTTGACGGTTTTGACGTTAGAAGCCTCGAGGATAATCTTAGTTATCATTTCGCCTCCGCGACCTATGACGTCTTTGATCTTCTCCGGTTTGATGTCTATCATCTTTATCTTAGGTGCGTATGGGCTCAATTCTTTGCGCGGTTCGGCGATGACGGAGGTCATCAATTTCAGTATTTCGAGACGCGCTTTATGAGCTTGAGCAAGAGCCTCTTTTAAGATATCTTCGGTTATACCTTTAATTTTGATATCCATCTGAAGAGCAGTTATTCCGTTTTTAGTTCCGGCAACTTTGAAGTCCATGTCGCCCATGTGGTCTTCCAAACCTTGGATATCGGTCAGGATGGCGTGTTTGTCACCCTTGGTGATGAGACCCATAGCGATACCAGCGACTGGTGCTTTGATAGGAACACCGGCAGCCATGAGCGAAAGACAACCGGCACAGATAGAGGCTTGGCTAGAAGACCCGTTAGATTCCAGTATTTCGCTTACTACTCTTACAGTATAAGGGAATTCTTCTTCGCTAGGCATGACTTGTAATAGTGCTCGTTCACCCAATGCACCATGTCCTATTTCGCGACGGCCAGGTGCTCCATAGCGGCCGGTTTCGCCGACGCTGAAGTTAGGAAAGTTGTAGTGGAGCATGAATCTCTTCATATCTTCGATGCCTAGGCCATCTAGTATTTGATGTTCACCTATAGCGCCTAAGGTAGTCGTCGAGAGCGCCTGAGTTTGTCCACGAGTGAAAAGTGCGCTGCCGTGAGTTCTCGGCAATAAGTCGATGCTAGCAGAAAGTGGCCTTATCTCATCTAGTGCTCTGCCATCTGGACGCAGGTGTTCTTCGACGATTAAGTCTCTTACCAATTCGGCTTCTAGTTCGTCGACGAGACTGCGAACGTCTTTGAGGATATCGGCTAGAGATTCATTTTCGGCATATACTTCGCTGAAGTGACCGATAGCTTGGATTTTGACGTTTTCGATAGCTGCGTTGCGGGCTTCTTTGTCTTTCTTGAATTCGCGCATAGCTTTGAGCATGTCGTCGCGCGTATAGTCTTTGACGATGACGGTGAGTTCGGGGTCGATAGCCTTTAAGTCGACGGTAACTTTAGCACGTCCCACTTCTTCCATGATGTCGTACTCGAAGAGGCACAATTCTCTTATGGCCTTTTGGCCCTCTTCTATCGCTTTAATCATCGTCTCTTCGCTGACTTCTTTAGCACCCGCTTCTATCATGCAGATGTCGTCTTTAGTTCCGGCGAGAGTGAGAAGCAATTCCGACTTCTCCGTCTCTTCGACAGTCGGATTGATGACGTATTCATCCCCTATTTTGCCGACGCGAACTCCGGCGATAGGTCCATCGAATGGAATGTCGCTTATCGATAAAGCGAGCGAAGCGCCCAACATGGCTGCCATCTCAGGGCTGTTGTCGGGGTCGACGGATAGAACTGTATTGATGACTTGAACTTCGTTTCTAAAGCCATCGGCAAACATCGGTCTAATCGGCCTATCGATGAGGCGGGACGCTAGAGTAGCTTCGTCGGTCGGACGACCTTCCCTTTTGATGAAACCACCAGGTATTTTACCTACCGAATAAAGTTTTTCTTGATATAGGACAGTGAGTGGAAAAAAGTCGGCTGTGCTCACGTTTTCAGACATGACTGCACACGATAAGACGACAGTATCTCCGTAGCGTACTAAAACAGCTCCATTAGCCTGTTTAGCTAGCTCTCCCGTTTCGATTGTAATAGTTCTTCCTCTAAAATCTAATTTAAATTCCTTTTTCATGCATACATACCTCTTTTCTAATTCATTAAAAAGAAAGACACTAAAAAATTTAGTGCCCTATTTTCTGATGTTCAATTTTTT
>CAZXXI010000042.1:0-9398 GCA_964644815.1 uncultured Muribaculaceae bacterium | reverse complement strand
CCTCCATTTATAATACAATCGGGGGGGGGTAGTTAGTCAATAGAAAACTTGATATTTAACGTAAAATATATATTTTTTGAAATGAAAAAAGCATTCCTTTTGAATGCTCTAATCGAATAAACTCAATTGGTTAGATTCTGGCATGCCATCGAATATGTGGAGCGTTCTCATCTTTTCTATCGTCGTAGAATTGACTTTAGCGCGATATTGGACGTCTTCTACGCTCAGGAATGGACCTTTAGCACGTTCTTCGACAATCGCAGCTGCGACGTTTTCGCCTAAGCCGTCTAATCCCCTAAATGGGAAGATGAGACTCTTTTGGTCGTCGTCGATGATGAAATATTCGGCATGAGATTTCTCTAAGTCTATCATCTTAAACTTGAATCCGCGTTTACACATCTCCATAGCTAATTGTAATTCATCGGCAAGCGCAGTCTCCTTTTGACCAGCATCGAAGCCCTTTTCGACTATTTCGTCATATTTTTTCTTTATCGCGTCGTAGCCGGCACACATCGTTTCGATGTCGAACGTCTTACAACGGATGCTATAATAAGCTGCATAGTAATAGATTGGCATGTGGACTTTGAACCAAGCGATTCTAAAGGCACTTATGACGTAGGCGACAGCGTGTGCTTTAGGGAACATGTACTTGATTCGGCGGCAGTTTTCGATGTACCAGTCTGGCACTTCACAAGCTTTCATGTCAGCTGCCATACCGGCCCAGGTCTCCGGGTCTTTAGAAGGCTTGCCCTTTCTTACGAATTCCATTATCTTAAATGCCCTTTTAGGTTCCATGCCGTAGGCGATGAGGTTTACCATGATATCGTCACGACAACCGACGACGTCTTTGAATTCGGCTTGACCGGATAGGATCATGTCGCGAGCATTTCCTGCCCAGACATCAGTACCATGGGATAGCCCAGATATTTTGACCAGTTCGGCAAAAGTCTTAGGTTTAGTATCCTTTAGCATGTTGACGACGAAGCGAGTACCGAATTCCGGTACACCTATCGTGCCTGTGTCACATTCTATATCTTCAGGAGTAACTCCTAATACGTTAGGACTCAAGAACAGAGACATGGTCGCCGGTTCACCTAGAGGAACGGTCGTAACGTCCATACCACTCAAGTCTTGGAGCATTCTCAAGACGGTCGGATCATCGTGCCCGAGTATATCGAGTTTTAAGACATCTTGGTCGATAGCGTGATAATCGAAATGTGTCGTTCTCCACGTAGCGTCATCGTCGTCCGCGGGATATTGGTAAGGAGTGAAATCGAAGACATCCATGTAATCCGGAATGACGACTATGCCTCCTGGGTGCTGACCAGTGGTCCTTTTAACACCTACGCAGCCAGCGGCTAGACGTTCGATTTCGACGCTTTTCATGTCGGTTATATTTTTAGCTTCGCAGTAACCCTTGACGAAACCGTAGGCAGTTTTGTCGGCGACGGTTCCTATCGTTCCTGCCCTATAGACGTTGTCTACACCGAATAGTACTTTGGTATATTCGTGAGCAGAAGCTTGGTTGTCGCCCGAGAAGTTGAGGTCGATATCGGGCACTTTGTCGGCATCGAAGCCCAAGAAAGTGGCGAATGGCATGTCGTGCCCTTCCTTATTCATTATGGTACCGCATTTTGGACAGTTCTTGTCGGGCATATCGTAACCACACGAATAATTTAGAGAGTATGATAGACCTTCTTCGTTTTCGAATTCGGTGTGATGACAGTTCGGACAGACGTAATGAGCAGGAAGTGGATTGACCTCCGTTATACCCATCATAGTAGCGACAAATGAGGAACCGACACTTCCACGCGAACCGACTAGATAACCTTCGTCATTGGAATGTTTGACGAGCTTATGGGCGATTAAGTAGATGACGTCGAAGCCACCTTTGATGATACCTTTGAGCTCTGTTTCGATGCGTTCCTCGATAATAGGCGGCAATTCTTCTCCGTATATTTCATGAGCTTTGTTGTAGACCATATCTTTAACCGTCTTATCGGAATCCGGTATTTTAGGCGAGAAAGGTACTCCATTGGTGTCGATTATTACTTCCACTATTTCGCACATGTCGGCAATCTTGTTCGTGTTTTCGATGACGATTTCTTTTCTTACACTTTCATCTAAGAAGGAGAAATCTTTTAACATCTCATCGGTCGTTCTAAAGTGCTGAGATGGGATGTTTTGAATTTCGCTTTTAGAAAGCGGATGTCTTCCACCGCCCGGAACTTTTTGATTGACGATGATTTCGCGACTGATTTTATCTTCTCTTAGGAAGTGGTGGACGTCGCCCGTTGCGACTATCAGTTTACCGGAGTTCTTAGTACACTCCACTATTTTTTTGATATGGTTTTGAATCTCTATTACATTGTAGAACTCGCTCATGTCGAGGAGATGCGAATAGACTTCAGGTGGTTGAACTTCTACGTAATCGTAAAATTGAATCAAATTAGAAAGTTCTTCTTCGGATAGTCTTTTAGCTTGAGTAAATATTTCGCTTTCATAGCAGCCACTTCCGATGAGTAAGCCTTCTCGATGCTTGGTAATCTCACTTCTTAAGATGCGTGGCGTCTTATATAGATATTTCGTATTGGCATAGCTGATGAGCTTAAAGAGATTTTTAAGGCCAGTTTTATTTTTGACTAAAACGTTGATGTGATAGCTCTTGCCGTATTTATATATTTCGTTTTGGTCGACTAGCGAATTAAAGTCTTTGATGTTTTCGATGTTTTGATTATACATCTTTTTGACCATCTTGTCTAAAACGATAGCCGTACCTTCGGCATCGTAGTCGGCACGGTGATGGGATTCTTCGTCAAATTCGACGTTGTATCTTTTAGTTATAGCACTGAGACTGTGGCGAGCGAAGCCGTTATCTAAAGTGCGCGACAATTCCAAAGTATCGATGACGCAGTTGGTGAATTCGCCTAAACCGTATTTCTGGTAGGCCATCTCCAAGAATGAGGTATCGAAACGGGCATTGTGAGCGACCATCGGATAATCCTTGAAGAAGGCAATGAAGCGTTTAATGGCGTCCTCTTCGTTGGCTTTACCCTTTAACATCTCATCGGTAATGGAAGTGACTGCGGTAATCTTAGCAGGAATTGGACGGCCGGGGTCGACTAGTTCGTCGAAGCGGTCGATTATCTCTCCATTTTTAATCAAAACGGCACCTATTTCGATGATTGTGTCTCCCCCACCGGCATTGAACCCGGTCGTCTCGAAGTCGAAGACACAGTAAGTAGCGTCTAAGCTCGGCATATCTATCGGTCTAGTGACGATGGCAACCGAGTCCTCTATCATCGTAAATTCAGCTCCGTATAGGACTTTGAATTTATCTTTTTCGTCTTCGATGCCTTTGTTGAAATCGTTTACTTTGTGGAAGGCATCTGGAAAACTTTGGACGCTGTTGTGGTCTGTTATCGCAGCTGCTCGGTATCCCATGCGGTGGAGTTCGTCTAAGTATTTTTCGACATCCAATACGCCATCCATCTGACTCATCATCGTATGAGCATGAAGCTCGACGCGTTTGACGTCGGCCTTGTCCTCTAAGACGGTATCTTTGCTGTCGATGATGACGACACTGCGAGCGTTTAAGACGAGGTCTTTAGCATATTCATCGTATTTTATTTGACCTTCGACGCGAATCCATTTTCCCTTTTTGAGTTCTTTAGATAATCTTATAAATTCGGTCGAATCTTTGGTAAAGAGCTTGACGAGATAAGAGTCGGTCTTGTCTGTCATTTTAAGCGTTATTATTTTGAAGTTGGTCTTCGAAGATTCGAACAATTCGACATCGAAGATTTTTCCTTCGAAGATGCAAGAGTTGATGGGTGCTTGGACGTTTTTCATCTCTTGAACGACACCGTTTATAGAGTCACCGATGACTACTTTATGGCCAGTGCTGTCGACTTTCTCTGTGTGTTGTTTAGGTGGTTCGACTGAGGATGGTTGTTCTGGAGTTGGTGGGTCTACTTCTTTTGGTGGTTCCACGTGGAATTCTTTGCCGATTTGGCTAGTAGCTTTTTGTGTTTCTGTTTTGGGCGCACTATTTTGGAAAGTAGTCGGAAGAGTCTCTTCAAAGCCCTCAAAGGAATACTCCGGTTCCGGTACGTAGTCGTCGAAGGCGAAGAAGCCAGCATCGTCATAGTCCATCGGTGCTTCGTCATCGTTTGGGATATACTCCGGTATTTCCCCATAGTCCAAAAATTCATCGCTGTAGACGTCGTTTTTGTGAGCCGCATTAGCTGAGGGCTTGAGCATCGATTCTTCGTCACACTCCATGATGCTCCTTATCGTCAAAACTAAGGCGTGCATGTAAGAGTCGTTTTGGATGCTTCCTCTAAATTTATACCAGTTGCCCTCTTTTAGATTTTTCATCAAGAGGTTGACGACGTTGTTGTCTGTCGTAAAAAGTTTGCACGTAAAAGGAGTCTCTCCGTCGCTAACTTTAATAGTAAAGATTTTATAATCCGTGCGTTGGGATTCGACCATGCGCAGTTCGGTGATGTAAGCACAAATCGCTACTCCCCTTTTCTCCTCTTGTATGTCCTTTATAGCGACAATCTTGGAGTCGTCGAAAGGTACTCCGAAAAGAGCTTCTCCTTTAATCTCTAAAACCGGTTTTCTCTTCTTTTCCTCATAAGCTATAGTCGGCATTTTCAGTTCGACGTTTTTCTTTAAGTTTTCTATCTCTTCTTTGACTTGTCTCCTCTTTGCTTCATTGGTCGTAGTTTCGATGGTTATACCTTTAAAACCGACTTTTTCGAACCAAGAGATTATTTTATCCTTCTTACCTTTGATGAGACTATTTTCGACGGAGTTCGTAACTTCTATCGTTATCACTCCATTTTTTACCCTTATATCGTTGCCTTTGAGACTTCTAAGCGCTGGACTTTTTTTCGAGAGTTCTTCCATATAAAAACTTATATATTCTTTCAAATCGTCGTCGCTGAAATTTTCGTTTTCGACTAAAATGTCGACCCTCTTAACGGTATCGAAACCGGCCTTACAGACGGTACGCAACTCGGTGAGAACTGCGACATCGATAGGACGCTTATTGGCGATATAAATCGTCCAAATGCTTTCGAGTTTTTGGACGACGACGCGTTTCACTACAGTATCTTTAAAAGGCTCTTTATTAGTGAAATTTATTCTATTTAAAAACCTATCCAAATCCCCAACCATAAATTTCACTCCTTCACATTTGACTATTTTTAATACAAGTCAATTGTAACAAAATTATTTCTAAAATGGAATAGATTTTTGGTCAAAAAATGCACTTTTTTTTACGAGGCGAACAGGTGTTTTGAAGGCGACAAGCTGAAACCTTTTAACTAGGTGTGCTAGCCCATTTTGAGTAGGTACATCTGTACTGTAAAATATTTACAACATGCCTAGTCTTTTTTGAATAGGATAATTATAAAATTTATATATAAGGGTTGGTTTATAGATATGAAAAAAGATTTTATGGCTGTCATTTTGGGAAGTGACGAAAACGCTTACGGTTTTGCCCGGGTATTTTATGAGACGTATGGGATAAAGTCTATTGCTCTTACTATACACGTGTTAGAAGTTTCCATGCATTCGGATATAATAGAATTCATTCGAGATGAGAACTTGCACGATCCTAGCCATTTCGTCGCAAAGTTAAACGGAATAGCTAAGAAATTAAAACAAGAATACGAGAAAGTCATTTTGATACCGTGTTCAGACCTCTATATGGAATTGTGCGTAAAAGAACGTTTCAGACTTGTCGGATATGAAAACTCATTCATCGATTACTCCATCTATAAAAGGTTCAATTTAAAGGAGAAGTTTTATGAAATGTGTGAAATATATAATCTTCCATATCCTAAAACGCTCGCATGTACTAAAGACAATTATAGAAGTGTAATAAGAAAAAATGATTTCAATTATCCATTGATTTTAAAGCCGAACAATTCTAATTCAGAAGATTATTTAACGGCAGAGTTTGAAGGCAAAGAAAAAGTTTATTTTGTAAATAGTGAAGAAGAACTTTTGAAAAAGTTAGAGATAGTCTACCATTCGACTTATAAAGGAGAGATGCTCATCCAAAAGTTCGTCGGTGGCGACGATACTCATATGCGCGTCTTAAACGTCTATTGTGATAAATCCGGTAAGGTGCGCATCATGTCCTTAGGGCAACCTATTTTAGAGGAGTATCACCCTTCTACTTTTGGCAATTATGCTGCGATTATATCGATACCGGGAATGACTCCTATCATGAAAAACATCAAGACTTTTTTGGAGAGTATCAAGTTTAAAGGAGCTTGTAACTTCGACATAAAAATAGACGAGGAATCTGGAGAGTGTTATCTCTTTGAAATCAATCCGCGACCGGGTAGAAGTTCATTTTTTACGACTCCGGCAGGTGCATCTATTCAGAAAGCCTATGTCGAAGATTTGGTCTATAACCGCTTAGAAAACAATTTTGGTAACACGGACGAAATACTCTTTTTAAACGTTCCCTTTATACTTTTGAAGAGATACGTAAGAAACAAAGAGCTCCTAGAAAAGGCAGTAAAGTTGAAAGAAAAGAAAGCTATTTTTCACGTCCTTAAGTACGATAGAGATAAGTCTATTAAAAGAAAGTTGTGCGTCTATAAGCAATATGCCCGCAAGATACACTATTTTCCTAAATACTTTATCGAAAAAAAGTAACCAAAGTTAGCGCGTGGCTTCGGTTACTTCTTTTATTTGGCGATAGTCATTTGTCAAGTCATCTAGACTTTTGATGGCATTGGCACTAGACGGACTCGGAAGATAGATACCCTCGATGCCGGTTCGAGCCAAGAGATATTTATTGTAGAGATTATATGCGCTCTTTCCCAGAAGAAAGACGTTCTCTATATCAGTTTTGGCGAGGAGAGCTGGTATATCGTTTACTTCGACATTTTTGATAGAGCTGTCGCTCGAAGAAGAAATTTCACAGGAAGATAAGACGTCCCAAAGTGCTAAGTCGTGCTCTTTGATAAACTCTTGCCAATCGATGATTTCTTCTTCGTAGACTTTGGATAGTACCTTCCAAAATCTATTTTGAGGGTGACCATAATATTTTTTTAGTGCTCGCGAGGTGATGCTCGGCATGGAGCCCAAGATGAGCGTCTTGCTAGAGGCTGTGTAGACGGGTTTTAAAGTGTGATATACTCTATTCATCGGCTAAATAGAAGGCGTAGTATTCTTCGTAGGTGATGCCTTCGTTTTTGACTTTTTGGGCCAGTTCTACTCCTACATAGCGGTAATGCCACGATTCTGGCGAATACCCAGTCAGATACTCTTCCCCTTCCCTATAGCGTTCGATGAAGCCGTAGTCTTGAGCATTTCTTTGTAACCAAGCATAGGCTTCTGTCGTCTTAAAAGTCTCGAGTAGACCGTTGTATGTCAAGATATCTAAAGCTAACCCCGTCTCGTGCTCGCTTTGGCCTGGGCGTGCTGCATGTTCATCGGCGTATGTTGCTCCCCTTTTAGATACCATATCTTCGTAAACGCTTTTTTGAGAGTCGTGTGAACGATAACCGGACGTCAAGATTAGAGTCACTCCATCGGCCTTCGCAGCTTTAGCCATCCCTATAAAGGCGTTGTAGCAAGTCTCTTCGGCATAGACATCGCCATAAGCATAGGTTGCCGAGAACTTTTTAATGTTGCCGGCGTCGTAATCATCGGGCAAGGAGTAAAACTTATTGACTAATACGCGATACTTATCGGAAGTGTCCGTTATAGATATATCTTCGTACCACGCCCTCGTCGCTCCGACATTGACAATTTTGATGAGTTTGTCGAACGATAATTTGCTGTTAGACTCATAATATTCTAGATATTTATAAAAGAATTTATCCATATAGTATTTATCTGAGATGATATATTTTATGTAATCTATTTTATCGTTCGATAAAAGATACTCCTTCTCTTCGGATGGAAGGTGTTCGATGAGACTTACCGATTCTTCATCATAGCCCTTTTCTTTGAGGCGATATTCGTCGGTGTCTTTATAGGACATATTCTCGACTAAAGAAAATCCTAAGAAGGCAATAAAACCGATTAGTACTATATATAAGAGATATCTTTTATACTTCTTTTTTAATTTAAACTTCGTCTTCTTCGCCATATGTTTCACCATAAACAGTTTATCATCAATTCTTTTTTTTGTTAAGGTAAATTTGCATTTTTTTATATATTTTGGTACAATACTTCTTGTTTTAAGGGGTGAAGTGTAATGTTACCAAAATTGAGAATTTTAGATGAAAAGAATAAGATGTTAAGACAGGTCAGCAAGGAAGTCGAATTTCCTCTTTCAGATAAGGATAAAGAGCTCATTCGAGATGCTTTAAAGTATTTGGAGATGAGTCAGCAAGAGGAATATTCGGAAAAATACAATTTGAGGCCAGGAATGGGATTAGCTTTTATCCAATTGGGCATTCCTAAGCGCATATTCGTCGTCTGTGATGAAGTAGAAGAAGGAAAATATGATCACTACGTCTTGGTGAATCCGAAGATTATTTCGCACAGCGAAGAACTCATATACGTCGAAGAAGGCGAAGGATGTCTTTCGGTCAATAGACCGGTAGATGGCATAGTACCGCGTTATGCTAGGATAAAGATGGAGGCCCAAGACGAGAACGGCGACGTATATACTTATAGATTGAGAGAAGACTTATCTGTCGCCTTCCAACACGAATTTGACCATTTAAACGGCATCCTTTTCGTCGACCGGATAGATGCTAAAGATCCTTATAAAGGAAAAAATCAAATGAGAGCTATTTAGCTCTCACTTTTTAATGTAATCTTTTTAGTTGGTGGCTTAGTTTTTAATATAGTTCGCTTCATATATAATATATCTTTTTGAGTGAAGAAATCGTCTAGATAATCAAAACTAGAAAGAAGGTCCAATAGAATTATTTCTCCGCGGTTATCTACCAGTGTTCTCGAAAATGTAAAACGGATAATTTTCAGAAGTACGTTATCGAGATAGGCAGAGCATCTTTTAGTCTTTAATGCTTCATAAAGTACACCAATTACGACTTTTAGTTCGTCTTCGTCGATGGCGAATGAAGGCAGTTCGTAGCGCATATAATATTCATCGATAATCTCCCCTATCCTTTTTAAGGAACGCTCTTCTTCTGTTAGAGGTTCGATGCAAGTAGGTATTTTTATTTCTTTTGGTCGATGTACATCGACTGTTTTATAGAAGTCGGAGCTCTTCTTAGGTGGTACTTCCTTCAACTCCTCATCCTTTATGTTTCCAGTTTTCTTGAATTTAGCATACAGTCTAGAACAGAGCTCCTCTCCCTTTTTTAAAGCGACTCCATAAAGAGTGATGCCCAAAAAAAGGAGGCGCACATGGCTAGTTGACGCTAGGAAAAGACCGATAGAACCGA
>CAZXXI010000041.1:0-9418 GCA_964644815.1 uncultured Muribaculaceae bacterium | reverse complement strand
AAGCATATGACCATCGCTTATCGGAGTTACAAGCCTATGGCGAAGAGACGCGCGAGCAAGGGCTAGAACAAGGACTAGAGCAAGGGCGTGTTGAAGGTAAAAAGGAAGTTGCCATAGAACTCTTCAAAGAAGGACTATCATTAGAAAAGATAGTCAAAATCACTGGACTTACTATGCAAGCATTAAAAAATATTATACTGTAAAAGAGACAGAAGAGTTCTATTTTATCGAAGAAAATAATACTAATTAAACAGGTGATTTAATTGAAAAAAGTCTTATTTTCACTTTTATGTCTATTTACATTTCTGGGAAGTGTCCACGCTGCCGAGCTAACCGAAAGTGCTAAAAGTGCCATCTTAATCGAAGCAACCACTGGCAAAGTTCTATATGAAATGAATGCTGATGAAGCCCTCGCGCCAGCGTCGATGACTAAAATTATGACACTTCTTCTGACTATGGAAGCGATAGAGAAGGGACAAATAGGTTTAGAAGATAAAGTATTAGTAAGCGAGAATGCTGCCTCTATGGGTGGCAGTCAAGTATTCTTAGAAGCGAATAGCCAATACACTTTAGATGAGATAATCAAGGCTGTCTGTATCGCCAGTGGCAATGATGCCTCTGTCGTCCTCGCCGAAGCCATCGGAGGAAGCACTTCTAATTTCGTCGAGATGATGAATAAAAAAGCCAAAGAGTTAGGACTGACGAGTACCAACTTCGTCAACGTCTATGGACTCGATGCCGACGGTCACTTATCCAGTGCTCGCGACATGGCCAAAATGGGAAGAGAACTAATCAAACACGACCTCATCCTAAAGTATTCCAGCATCTACGAAGATTATCTTCAGAAAAAAGATGGTTCGAGTCTTTGGATGGTAAACACCAACAAGCTCGTCCGTTTCTATCAAGGAGTCGACGGCCTTAAAACCGGTTACACTGGCAAAGCAGGCTTTTGCCTTACCGCTACTGGTTCTTGGAACGGTTTAAGATTGATAAGTGTCGTCATGGGTGAACCGAACGCCGATGCGCGCAGCAAAGATACTGTATCCCTTTTAAACTATGGAAGAAGCGCTTATAAAATGAATACTATAGTCGAAAAGGGAAAACTGTTAGGCGAAATCGAAATAGATGGTGGAGAAAAGTTTAAAGAGAATGTCGAAATAAAAGAAGAAGCCACCGATTTAGTCAAATCGAGTGAACAAAATGGCGAATACTCTTATCAAATGAAACTCGATAAAGTGAAAGCTCCCATCCAAAAAGGAACTAAAGTGGGCATATTAGAGATTTACAATGGAGAAGAAAAGATAGATGAAAAAGACGTCGTCATCAGTGCCGATGTCGAAAAGTGTCATTTTTTCACAGCCTTGAAAAGAATCTTTAAAGTCTTAATAACTACTCGAGCAAACTAAAAAAGTCTACGATTTTTCGTAGACTTTTTGCTTATTTTACTAATACTGCGTGGACCACCAAACGAGCAGTCCCGCTGTTTTGACACGTCGATAGAGTCAAAATCTTATCGTTTTCCTTTATCTCCACGCCGAAGTCGTTAATGCTTCTCTCTTTCATCCGATTGGTAAAATCTAAAAATTCTTCCTGCGTTTCGAATTTATTATATAGATAGTCATTAGTCGCAGCCACAGTATAGATGGAGAATATTCTCCACTGCATATCGCCAATCGACATGTTGAAAGTGATATATTGGTTATTTGCTTTAGAATACCAAGAAGGATTCAATACTTGTACCAAATCTCCAAACATCAGCTTCGTCTTATAGACGTTATGTCCATAGATGACGGTATTTTGATCAAGATTATATATGTCGTTTCGATAATCCATGAATATCCACCCGAGCGAGTTAGAATTTTTATTAAAATCGTGATTTAAATAATAACTATTATTAGAGAACTTGACGACCGGATAATTGACACCTGTATTGTTGACCGAAAGCCAACCGACTGTATCTGGATTCGTCTGTTTCAAGACGGATAACACTTTTGCATAGTTCTTATAATAAGGACTTACATAAGTAGGTTTAGGTGGAGTAGTGGGCTGTGTAGGTTGAGTAGGTTCGCTCGGAGTAATCGGTTCTGGCTCAGGCTCCGGTTCGCTCGGATTTTCCTGTTCCAAATTTTTAAATTCTTCTAGCAAGTCGGCGATGTTATCCGAAATCGCATCTATTTCGTTCGAACTCATGTACAAGTCATACTGATTTATTCCATAACCTATTATACAGGTAAGAATTATTACTACTAAAATATACTTGATAGATGTAAAATTCAAAAGCTTCAAGAAATTCTCTAGCTTATATTCTTTAGTATAATCGATTCTAAATTTAATCTTATTCTTCTTTATATATTTGCTCTTCTTTACGAAGTTTTCCAGCTCTTGGAAATAATCTAAATTATTCTTTGTTCCTTTGATGCTTATCGTGATGTTCTGTTTATGGTTTTCTCTCAACAACCTAACGATATTTTTTACCAAATCGATGTCGACGTATTCGAAATAAATCATCTTGAGATAAGTGTTAATCCCTAAAAATTGGGAGAAATCTTTAAAATCTACTTCGTTAAATTGATAATCGATGACGACTTTTCTCTTATAGAAGACATCCGAATAACTAGAAAGCTTGTTGACCCTTAAGAAATTGCTGACGAAGAATACTTCCGTCCTAGTCACTATCTTGACAGCTTTAGTCGTATCGATTCTCTCCAAGAGATAAGTCGGTATATTATAACAATTGATGACTCTCAGCGTATCGTTTTTTAAAATAGCCATGTGCATATCGTAGTCCAAGCTGACGTCCGGTTTGATGACTAATTCTTGGATAGTAGGCATATAATTTAAAAATTCGAGCGTTATGCATACCAAATCCTCGTGTTCGACGATGGCATTTTTGACATTGTCACTTTTGACCATGACGTTTAAAAACTCTGCAACTAAGTTCAAATTGTTCTTAAAATATTTTATATCGAATATCAAATCATCTTTAGTAATGATATTCGTGTTATTGAGATTTCTAAAATTGTTGTTTTCGACTTTATAGCCGATGATAAGAGTATCGCCGTGTATGGCGAACTGAATTTTTTTCACTTATGACATCACATCCATTTTTTATATCATTAATATAATAACACAAAACGTTAAAAATTTGTGTAAAATTTAAAAAAAACACTGTATTTTTTTGTCGAATAGTGTTATATTTATAATAACCATAGGGAGTGATATATGAGGAAGGCGTATAATTTGTTTAAAAAGGTCAAAAATAAAATAGAAAGAGGAAAAAATTTATGAAAAATTTATTAAAATCTCTAGGTCTAGCTGCAGTAGTTGGAACACTAGGGTTAAACGTAATGAACGTATCCGCAGCTGACGACTTAACTTGTCCTGCGGGGGAAACAGTACACACGAACTACTACTTATTCCTTGATGTCAATAGTGCAGAGTACTATGATCAAGAAATAGGTAATGCTACAACTGCTGACCCACTTACTGCTTGGACATCAGCATATAAATATAACAACATTGGTGTAAATAACAATTACATGAATGTTCAAATGGGAGTGACTAGCGGATCTGACACTTCGAATCCAGATGCTACAGAAAACTGGACAGTAGAAGAATATTGGCAAAAGTTCTATAAAGCTTGGACTGGAATGGATTCGAAAACGTTGATGTATGATGAAAATGCGACTACGCACTATTTGATGCACAACGAGTGGTGGAAATATGACGGTCCATCTTGGTCAAACGGTCAACTGCACACTGAACATTCAGACTTGACTGGTTTACTAGATTACATCAGAGATAACTACAATAAGCTATCTACATCTGAACTAGTAAGAAATGGTACATCTCTACCGACATCTAAAATTACAATTCCTACCAATATGGGAAAAGAAGCAGCAGGTGGTAAAAGTTTTGAATGGCGTATTGCAAGAGTATTCGGAACCAAAGATATTAAAACGGGTGCTATAAACGGAAGTGTCTATTCACCTGCCGTACATGCAGTAAAATACTGTTCAAAAGGCACGCCTACACAACCTGACCAGCCTACAGCTGATAAGACTATAGCTTATAGACCAAATACTACAGATACAGTTACCAACATGCCTAAGGACCAAACGTTCAAAGATAAAACGACTATTGCATCTGCTAATAATTCACCAGTTAGACCTGGATATGAATTCCTAGGTTGGAGTACGAATTCTAAAGCAACCGAAGCAGACCCTACATACGCTCCTGGTAAAGAATACAGTGGCAATTCAATCACTCTATATGCAGTATGGAAACCAGCTTATAAGGGAACTTATAAGATAGACTATAATGCCAATGGTGGTAAAAACGCGCCTGCAACACAGACGGGAAATACAGACGGAGCTTGTCTTACGATTTCATCTGAAAAGCCTACACATTCTAACCCTAAAGTTAAATTCTTAGGTTGGAGTAGAAGACCGGATGCTACAGAACCTGATAAAGCTTACGCAGCAGGTGTAGAATACTGTGGTGGAGAAGGGGACATCGTTCTATATGCAGTATGGCAGCTTCAAACTGGTATAGGTTCACAAATCGCTGTCTTCCTCGGAATCGCAGGATTGAGCGTAGCGGCTTTAGTAATAGCTAAAAAGAAAAACCTATTTAAACAGATTTAACAAATTTCCTTAAAAGCGATACTTAAAAGTATTGCTTTTTTCTTGTTTTGTGCTAGAATATAGTCTCGAAATTAAAGAAAGGAAAATTTTTGGGTGGTTTTGATGAAAAAGGTTTTAAATTTACTTGTAGCTCTAGTTGTAACTACAGCTGTAGGTATCGTAGGAGTTGATGCACGTACTGTCGGTAAGAGCATCGACGCTAACGCATGTGAAGAGATTTATACTAACTACTATATCTTACTAGAAGCTAATTCAGAAGGGTATTTTAACGAAGTCAAATTCTCTAACACATATCACACAGATATGGCCGAATACTTGAACAATAGCTATCAGATTAGAAATTTCGATTCCTATAATGTCGGCTATGGAGACACCGTAGTAAATACGAATTCTAAGGATTCTAGCGATGGCATCTCTTCCATGTCTTTGAGCGAATTCTATAGAATATACAAAAAGTCTGCAAAGACTAATGGCGCTTTCCAAGAGGGAAGGAACAACTATATCGTCGCTCACAACTGGTATAAAGTTGTGAATGGCGAAGAGAATAGAGGAGGAGACGGCATCGACTTTACTGGTCTTGCTACAAAAGACTTAATCGCTGCATCTATCAATGCCGATATCAGCATAACTAGAAAGTCTGAAATATCTTATCGATACGAAAATCCGTTCAAACTTCAAATCTCTAGACAATATGCCGGTTATTTGACAGGAACTCCTGTTAAAAACGAAGGAGAGTACTGGTACTTACAACCAGCTGTCTACTACGTTCAATATTGTTCACCAAAAGAACGCACAGTAGCGGAAGATACTTACTATCACGTATATTACAGATCTAATACGAGCGATTTAGTTACTAACATGCCTCAAGATATCACTGTAAATACGGATAGAGACACATATATATCTAGTAACACTCCTAGAAGAACTGGTTATACGTTCTTAGGTTGGAGTCCATACGCATCAGATCAAAGTGCTAATTCAAACTATAGAGGTGGTTCACTTTATACTAGAAGAAGCGACATAACTCTATACGCTATATGGAAGAAAGATGAAGTAGTAACTCCTGCCGAGACATACTATCACGTATCTTATAGACCGAATACGACTGATTACGTAGTTAACATGCCTAATCCGAGCGATGTTACAGTAAACACTAAAAACGACATCTATATCGCTAGCGAAACTCCAGTAAGAGAAGGATATGACTTCATGGGGTGGAGTCCAGATGCTTATGTAGCTACTGGCGACAACAACTATCGAGGTGGAACACTCTACCAAGCTAGAAAAGATTTAGTTTTATACGCTATTTGGAAGAAAAAAGAAACTCCTACTAATCCCGTCATTCCAGATAACCCTAAGACAGGTATAACCGACTACTTAGTACCATTTGGTGGAGTAGTAAGTATCTCTGGATTAGGATTGGGAATACTAAAGAAAAAGAAAACTTTCAAACAGTTTTAATTAAAAGGTGAGCTAGTCTCATCTTTTTTCTTTGTTGACAAGATATAGTGTTGGTGTTAAACTCGTAAATGTCTTTACACATACAATAGAAAGGGTAAATCATGAAAAGAAAAAATAAAAAAAATAATACGCAATGTTTTAAGTTGATATGGCACTATTTGAAAGATGAGAAACTCAAAGTAGTAATGTATATCTTTTTAATAATATGCACGATGATACCTTCCATCTTGACTGCTTTTATATGGGGACATACCCTCGAAGCCCTCGTAGCTAGAAATTTTGAACAATTTCTGCTATATTGCACCGTCTATATAGGTCTTTTCTTACTATTTTATACCATTTTACAAATACCGAGAGACTTTCTCTATACCGATTTAGAGATAAAGTTCATCACCAGTGCGAGCAAAGACCTCTACAAAAAGATAGACACATTGCCTGCACGGGCTTTCGAAGAGATGGGAGTAGGAGAATTTATCAACCGACTTAATGGCGATACAGAGCAGGTAATCTCGCTTTTGACGACCCTCGTCCGCATGATATGTCGCGTCATCGTCGTCATAGGCATCTTCGTCACCTCTTTCTTTATCTCGTGGATTATAGTCGTCGAATTCATAGCTTTTGCGCTCATCATGGGCTTAATAGCCGCGAAAGCACTGCCTAAAATAAAAGAGGCTCAAGAGAACATAAAAAAAGAATCCGATAACTATGCGAAAGTGTCGACCGAAAACATCACCGGTATCCGTGAGATAAAATCGCTCGGTATCAAAAATGCGATAGAGAAAAATATATTTATCATATTAGATAAATTGTATTCTCACAGTAGACAAAGTGCTCGCAAGAGTTCTGTCTATTACGCTCTAAACAACGCCACCTTCTTCATCCTAGAATTCATCGTCTTCATAACCTGTGGATATCTTTTCATACAGGGTAAAATCTCCTATAGTCTATTCATCATGATGGAGACGTTCCTATTTAGAATAGACGACGTCGTCGAATCGCTCGCCGACTTCGGAGTTAACTATAACAAAGTTTTAGTCTCTTTAAATAGGATAGACGAAATACTAAACGACCGCCTATATACCCCGGATAAATATGGAAATATTACACTTGAGAATCCAGAAGGTATTATCGAATTCAAAGATGTATCCTTTAGATATAGCGAAGAAGAGGACTACACTTTAAAAGATTTTAATCTCGTCATAGAAAAGAACAAAAAGAACGCTATAGTCGGTAGAAGTGGCAACGGAAAGTCGACTATCTTTAATCTGTTACTGCGCTACTTCGACACCAAAGAGGGGACGATTACCATCGATGGAGTAAACATCCAAGACTTGAATGAAGAGTGCCTCCACAGTACGATTTCGGTCATAAGACAGAGTCCTTTTCTCTTCAACATGTCGATATTCGACAACTTCAAAATAGTGAAGGAAGACATTACATTAGAAGAGGTAAGGGAAGTTTGCCAAAGAGCTTACATCGACGAATACATAATGAGCTTACCGAACCGCTATGACACGGTTATCGGCGAAGGTGGCATCAACCTCTCAGGTGGTCAAAAACAGCGACTTGCCATCGCTCGTACTCTTCTTTTAAATACCAAGATAATCCTCTTCGACGAGGCGACTAGTGCTCTCGACAACGTCAGCCAAGAATTTATCAAAAAGACCATAGACGACTTGTCTAAAGACCACACCGTCATCATCATTGCCCATCGCCTTTCGACTATCATCGATGCCGATATCATAAACGTAATCGAAAAGGGTAAAACGGTCGGTCGCGGAACTCACCGAGAACTCTTTAAGAATAATAGTACATATCAAAGCTTATACAACGCTGAAAACGAATAATAAAAAAATGACGCTTATCTCGAAGTGTCATTTTTCTTTTTAACATTCGACAGATTCTATCTCTGTTACATTATGCGCTTGCAATCCTTTAGGCGTTTCAACCAGGTCGAATCTTACACGTTCGCCTTCCTTCAAAGTTCTATACCCATCCATATTTATTTCAGAGTAGTGGACAAAAATATCTTCATTATCCCCATTCTCGATGAATCCGTATCCCTTTTCATTGTTAAACCACTTAATTGTACTTTCCATAATTCTTTAAAACATTCCCTTCTTTCTACTATTTTTACAGCCATAAATTTGTGAATTCACCTACTTATTTTGTTTAAACACTAAGAGTATATCACATAAAATCGCTACTTCATGTAAAAATAGATTAAAGGGCAATTTTACTGGTTTAATAAAAAATTCGACAAATTATTGAAAGAAAACAGGCCCATTCGTACTCACAGTAGGCCTGACACTTTCTAGAGTAGGAATGTCTTTTTGTATTTCTCTAAACGTGCCTTCTAGTTCTCTAGGCATACTCCTTATGTGGTTTAGTCGTTCCATAAAGTTTGGTATTCTTTGCATTAGTGGTTTAATATCTTTATATATGGGAGCAAATTGTCTTATCACACCTATAGTTCTCGAGACACTTCCCAAGACGCGCATCAAGGATAATCCTCCACCTATAGAAGAACCGGGTAGACCAAAATTCATAATAATTTCACCTAATATATTATATGATTATATTGAAGTGCGCTTGTCAATTGTTCGTAATTTTCAGTTGCGGAGGTAGAAATATTTCTCCAAATGTGTTATAATGTCATAGTCTTGAGGTGAATAAAGTGAAAGATAATTCATTTTTTGAAGATATAGAATATATGAATATTATAGAGGACTACTTAAAAGACGAATATGTTCAACAACTTAAGAATATTCCCCATCACGATTCTAATCGCTTAGATCATTCGCTTAAAGTATCTTATCTAGCCTATAAATTATGTAAAAAATGGAACCTAAATTATGAAAGTGCAGCCAAAGCCGGCTTGTTACACGACTTTTACTTCAATAGAATAGAGGAGTGCAACAATTTTAAGGATAAAGTTAAACTCTTTGCCAATGAGCATCCCGAAGACGCGGTTAAAAATGCTTCAGTAAGGTGGGAACTGACACCTCTAGAGAAGAATATTATTCTCTCTCACATGTGGCCGACTTCTTTCCATATGCCACGTTATAAAGAGTCATTCATCGTAAGTTTTTCGGATAAAGTATACAGTTTTAAGGAGTGTGGTACTAAGCTGAATTATAATTTGTCGTTTTTCACTGGAGTTTATGTGATATTCTTGACATACATGATTTTTAAATAGGTAAAGCCTATTTTTTTTCTCCTAAATATGTTATAATTGTCTCTAGTGATGTCCTCATAGCTCAGCTGGATAGAGCACCGCCCTCCTAAGGCGGGTGTCGGAAGTTCAAATC
>CAZXXI010000040.1:0-9428 GCA_964644815.1 uncultured Muribaculaceae bacterium | reverse complement strand
GTCCAACAATTCAAAAACTAGAACTTATATCAAAATCGCTGGATATAGAACCATATGTATTATTTATGAATATTAAGCGGGATAAAGATATAATTCAAAAAATGCATTCTAGTCGTCAGTATAATCAAAGTCCAAAGAAATAGTTTCAATGCCAGAAGGTACAAAATAAAGTAATACGTTTTGTATTTCTTTACAACTGACTCAATACCATCAAAAAAAGCCCTTTACAGTACCTTTCATATAATTGAAAGGGTAGAAAAAAATTTTTGACAAATAAAAAAGAAAGAACTCTGTGATATAATAATATCGAAAAAAATAGATAAGCTAAGAAGTTCTTTCTATATATGATTATAAAACAAAATTAAAAAATATGGTAAGTGAAACGTGTATTTTGACATCTTTTTCGTTTTTATCAGTCAAATAATAAGTGAGCTGATTTAGAAGAAATCAGTAATCTTAGATACTTTAATAAAGCTTAATTCTTTAAATTAAATGTGTATAGCCATGTAAGTTTTTGATGCTGCGTTTGTATTGTAAAATAGGTTTAATCTAAATCGACTGTTTCTTTTCATGGGTTGGTATTTTGTATTATTAAGTAATGTAAGCATAATGTAATAAATTGTAAATATCTATTCAATTAAGTACTCCGTTAGGTATCTTTATCATTTTGCCGACATCGGCAAAATGTTCGTAAATCTTTAATACGACTAAATGTAATGTTTTATTTTAAAATTTAATAATGAAGATATTGGCAAAACTAGAAAAAAGTGATATATTACAGTTGTTGAAGGTGAATATAATAAAAGGATATCGCAAAATTAGCCAGTCATTTATATTCATCTTCAACGAATGAATTCTTGACTGGCTAATTAATATTTTTTTAAGAAGAACTACACAACCATATAACTTGTGTATTTTTAAATATAATTTTTCTTGCATTATGCTTTCATATCATTTTTTCTATTATTTGTTAATCTTGAAGAATCGTTATTGAATGTTTTTAAATTATATGGATGATTCTATACTTCAAATGTCTATTCATTTTTTTTAAGTATCTTTTTTATTTTTTTGATAGTGTCCTTTAAAACTTTATCCCTATTATGCGACGTATCTACAAACCAATAATTATGTGTCTTAGCAATCTCTTCTTTTTCTTTGTTCTCTGCTACAAACGCTCTGCAGTAGCGTTCTAGTTTGAAGTCGCTTTGAGTATAAGTCCAGTCATTTTCATTATCGTTCTTTCTTATATATTCGAAGAGCGTTTGTTCGTTCAATTGAGGATATCCCAAAAATATGATTAAGAAATAATCTTTATATTTTTCGATTATATCTTCGTAATAGTGAGATGACTCTATGATATAGTCAATCGAATTCTCGTATTGCATACACTCTAGCAGATAGTAGAAGCTTTGCTTTCTTGGAATATGTATTTCAAATCTGTTGATATCAAAGTCTCTGCAAGAGTTCACATATGAGGCCGTGAAATTATCCCCACTTATCATACTGTAGCCCTTTAATTCTTTAACGAGCATCTGAGCTAATGTCGACTTACCACACCTAGGCGGCCCTATTATCACAATACTCTTTTTCATATACTTTCCCTCCTTTGAGAGGCTATTATATAGAAAGAAGTAATGATTGCAAGCAATTCGACAAAAGATGCCAAAATTCGACATTGCGCATTATAATGTTTGTATTTATTCTATTTTTATTTCATCAAATTCAATCAATTGGCTTTTTACATCTTCATTGTTTATCTTTGTTTGCTTTCCTTTATGAATAGTTAGTTTATTATCTTCTATCTCACAATCTAACACCAAATAGTATCCTTCTGTCGAATATAAAATTACTTTATCATCATTTGTTATTCTATATGACTTATTCAGTGCAACTTCACAGCCGTAGCTAAACAAGAGTGCAATTATTATTAAAAATATGTAAAATGGTAATATTTTCAGTTTATTACATATGTCGTTATCGGCATTTTTTTCATTTTCATTTTTTAAAGATTTATAAAATATGAATGTTCCTGTTCCTTCTGCTACAATTAATAGGGCTATGTTTGCTATAATTTGCAATACGGTATAATTAACATTTACTAAGAAAACGATAAATATATTCGAAATTAAAATTAAAAAAATATTAAATGCAATGGTTTTAATCTTTAGCGGTTTTTCTTTATTGTTTAAAAATTGAAAGTAACAATAGAATAGAGAAACTAAACATAACAATAATAAAATGGAAAATCCAAAGTTATATAAAAATCCCAACTCGCTGCTATCGTACATCTCATATGAAAGTCCATAGTAATTAAAATAATATTGTGAGTACATATATTTTATAAATCTCAGTATGTGAGATAGCACTACACTAGTTCCAGTCGTTATTGCAACCATCCAACCATAGTTTTTTCGTAAAAACTTAAATATCTTCTTCTCCATTATTTTCCTCCAGTGTACATAAAATTTTTATCACTATAATCGCCAAAGATTTTCAGGCATTGCTAATTCCATTTTAAGCAAAATATTATTACTTGTCAAATCGTCTTAACCCACAAGAAAAGCCCCTAGTCATCGCTAGCGGCTCCTAATTTAACTTTTATCTTTTGAACTTTGCCATCGCGTTCAACTGTTAATTCGACAGTATCTCCTACTTCGTGTTTGTACAGCTGGAATCTAAGTTCTGCTACATTCTTAACTGCTTCGTCGTCCATCGCGATGATGATGTCTCCCTTTTTAATCTTAGCTTGAGCTGCAGGTCCACCTGATACGGCATTGATTACGACAACGCCTGCTGTAAGCTCAGTATCCGGATTTATTCCATATCTTAGAAGAGCATACCTGTCAGAAAGATTTAACATGTTCAATCCCAATTGAGGACGGCTCGTATCTTCGCCGGCGATTATTTTATTCGCGTATGAAATGGCATCTTCGATAGGTATGGCAAATCCGATTCCCTCGACTCCACTCGAAACGAGCTTCATATTCGTTATACCTACTACTTCGCCATTCGAATTGGCAAGTGGGCCACCACTGTTACCAGAGTTGATAGAAGCATCTGTCTGCAGTACGTTCATGACTACATCGCTCACACCATTATTATTAGAACTTACTTCTACTAGACGGTTTTTACCGCTTACTACTCCTCTTGTGACAGACCAATAATATTCCGTATCGAGAGGTGCTCCTACAGTAAATACAGTGTCTCCTAGACGAAGGTCTTCGCTTTTACCAATCTCAGCGACAGCGACGATATCCTTTTCGTCAACGCTTAGAACCGCTAAATCGGCATACTCGTCTGAGCCTTCGACTTTAGCTTCGATTTCATCGCCATCGGTAAAGATGACTTTGACCGAAGTTTTTCCAGTTGCAGAAATTACGTGGTGATTAGTAAGTATGTAAGCTTTACCATCGTTAGTCTTGTAGACGAAGCCGGTTCCACTCGAATAAGCCCTGTTGTTCACGTATACTTCGACGACTACTACGGCATCGTATAATTTTTCGACAGCATCGGCAATACCCGTATCGGTCACGGTAACTTCTTTTTCGCTCTTATTGATGACAGTCGAAGTATTTCTCGTCGGTAGGATGTCGTAATAGATGAGCATGTACATGCCACCTGCTCCGATGATAAGTGCTAAAACGGCGACGAAAAGTGACCAGTAGTTCTTTCTTCTCTCGCGCGGTTCTCTAACCTTCTTAGCCTTTACCACTCTTTCTTTCGGCTCATTTTGCTTTTTTGCACGTTCTTCTAATTCATTTTCGTATTCTTCGATTCTTTCCATATAGTTATCCTTTCTAATTTTTACATATCTTTTAACTCAGTATAATTTCTCGGAAATCCCATCTGACCCATGACATCTTCGATATCGATGACTTTAAGTTTACCTGCAAGTATGTCCTTTTCGTAATCGATTTCTTTGATTAGCAACCTGAATTCCTCTTCCCTCAAGAGAAACTTCATAATTATTATGAGTGCAAAGAGGTCGTTTTTGCCGTAGGTGTATTCTCCGTCGAGAGAAGGTAACTCCAACATGTTGTGGTATTTATTCGTCTCGATAGAAACAGCGGTGCGATGGTCGTAGAGGATATCTTCGTGTGCACATAAATTCCTATAATTGGCAAGAAGAGGCAAGAAGCTCAGCAAATCGTTGACTCGGAGCTTAAATATGTCGGCAATTTCTTCTTGGTCGTTCGCTTTCATTATGGAATATAATTCGCAAACTATACCGAATGATAAAACCTTTACTACAATCCAAAGGGGTATATAACCGTAGTTGTAAATGTAGTGAGTCGTTGCCGAATGCTGACCACCGTTGACTCTGATTTGTCTTTTAATCTTGCGCAGGAGGTCCGCGACTTGTCTAGATTTCTCCGGACTAGTGTTGAAGTTCGAAGGCTTTAAGTAGTCCTTTTCTTTAAAACCGTAATTTTTAGACAGCTGGTAAGAAAAGATACTTTTCAAGTTGTTTTCGATAATCAACAAGTTTTTAAAAATGATATTGCGCAGCTGCCTATCGAAATTAAACATCGCATAAAGCTCTTGAAAATTGGTATTCGGCTTAAACTGTTTTGAGCGAAGACCATCCATGAAGAGATGTCTGTAACCACTTAGGAAGAAATAATTTTCTCTAAGCAACGTATCCTTTGCAGAATTTTCATCATCGATTATCAAGCCTTTGTCTCGCAAAATTTTAATCTGTTCGTCGATAGTTTTAAAAGTCTTCTGCATAGCTATCACCTAGCATAAAATTATACTACAAGTTACATTAAAATGATAGCCTTTTTATGCAAGATTTGTGTTATAAAACGGTGAAAATTAAGTGAAATATTCTATTATTCCCTCAGCTATTACCTCGGCTAAGTTGCTCCTGTAGGCCTCTTTTTTGAGGTTGGCTCTATCTTTGGCACTCGACATAAATCCGTATTCGACGAGTACACCGGGTACTTCTATTTTGGAGAACATATATAAATCGTCTCCTACTTCTTTGTAGTCTTTGTCAAAATCGAAAAAAGTATTTATATGCTTTTGTAAGATATCCGCGAGACGGCTATTCTGGGGGATGACATCGCTATAGAAAACTTGGCTTCCGTAGTAACGAGAGTCGTTTAAATAGTTCATGTGAAGAGATAGATACAACTCTGGTTTATCTTCGTTTATTAATTTTATGCGATTATTAAAGTCGCTGCGCTTTCTTCTTTTGGCGTCGGGGCTGCTCAGGTCATAGTCGCCTGTTCTCGTGAGCATTACCGAAGCTCCCTTTTTGATGAGGACTTTTTCTAAAGATTTGGCAAACTCTAAATTGTAATTTTTCTCATATTCGTCTTTGTATATGCTTCCTGGGTCTTCGCTCCCATGACCGGGGTCTAGAATTATGAATTTACCAAACAGCGGAAAGTTATTCACCGGTTCGAATTTAAAAGAGAGAGAGATTAATAAAACGGGAATTATACCGATTAATAGATATCTTTTTTTCATAGTTAAATAATATGATGCGACGGCAAAAAAAATAATCTCGCGATTGAGACTATTTTTAATTTTATAAATTACATTTTATTGGCGGTTCCCATATTGGGCTCGGCATCTGGATATTTACCTGTGCGCAGATAAGCTAGTTCGGCAGTCCATTTGTCCAATGCGTACTTGTCGTCGGCTTCTTCTGCCAAGCGAATCTGTTGTTTTAAATAATCGAGTTCTCTTTTTCCTTCTGTCGAATATAAGTATAACTCGCGTTCCCATTTTTTAATCATTTCCTCGTCATTAGAAGCTCTTGCTAAAACGAGTTCGCCTTCGATGTACTCTATCATTTTAGCGTCTTCGTCTAAGATTATGTCCGTTTCTGCTGTCGATTTTGGCTGTTCTGTTTCGGGAGCTTTGACTTCTGTTTCAGTAACGACTTCGTCCTCTGGATCTTTTAGGATGCTATCTAAATCGTTCGTATCGAGTGAACCTCTATAAAGCTCGTCCAACATGAAGTTCCAATGTGCTAATCTTCTACTGTCGCCTGCTTTCTTCGCTTCTTTCACTTTTTCATTTAATTTTAATTCAGCGTAAGTCAGTTCTACTGGTTTTTTAGGCATAATCGTTTCGGTAGGTCCTGTAGGTATAGTAGTCTGTTTTTTAATCGGTTCTTGAGGCTCCTCTACTTTGCTCTTCTCTTTTCTTGGAGGAGCGACATATTTTTGTTTTCTCTCTTTGATAATCGGTACTTTTTTAAAATCTATGACTATCTTATTACCGCCGGTTTCTTTTTCGTTAGGAATCGTCTCTATCACGATGTCGTCCATATCGAAGCCTCTTTTTCTCGCCACATGACGGATGATGGCTTCACCAAATTCTGTTTTGAGGAAACTTAAATCGCCAGAGTAGTCGTCGACTTCGAAGTGACCATCGCTGTTGACCACGTTCCAGATAGCAATGTTTTGAGGATAATTGTTTTTATCGTCGTTTATCGCATACTTTTTAACCAATTTGTTCAAGTAGCCGTCGAAATTGTTATCTCTAACTTCCTTTTCGTCTACCTCGTCACGGAAGTCTTGGCGAGCTTCGTTCATCAGAAAGACAGCGATTTTAGCTTGAAGAATCGTCTCTTGATCGGTTAAGTCGTAATTGCCATCGAACTTTATTACCACGCCATTTCTAACGTAATACTCATGTACCAACTTTCTTATTTTTTCATAATCAAACATAATGTTTCCTCCTTATATGTTTTCTCTTCTTTTCTTTTTGAGATGTCTATTTTGATTTATTACCTCATAGGAATCGGTTATCGAAATGAAAGCTTCTCTGTCTATTTCTTTAACGCCACTTTTCAATTTATAGTAGTCGCTTGTAGGAATTACTGCCATCAGTACTTTATTTTTGGTTTTTAAAAATCCACCTTTTACATCGAAGATAGTCAGTTCATAGTGCATGTCGTCGATGATAAACTTAGTGACTTCTTCGGACTTCTTTGTGATGATGTAGAACACCTTTGAATCGCTTATACCTACTGTCGCTCTTTTCGAAAGTATTTCGATGATGATTATCGAGATTAGCGAATATAGAGCTGTTTCTACGTCGTATAGGTATCCTACCAAAAAGACGATGAGAGCATCTAATGCGTAGTTTGCTATGTGGATTTTTAGCTTTGGAAATTCGCGCTCTATAAGGGCTATCGTATCAGAGCCCGATACGTAATATCCTTCCTTATAGATGAACCTATTTCCTATCCCTAAGAGTACTCCTCCATAGATAGTCAACAAGAGTTTATCTACGCCCGATAAATCGATAAGTGCCTTTACGTCTTTTGTCAAAAAGATAAAAAGTGGCAACAGGAAGAAAGGTATGAGCATCTTGCAGAGTTTTCTTTTAGGCAAAGTTATATAACCAAAAGCTAGAAAGAAGACATTTGCGAGCAAGACGATGAACCATAGATTCATTCCGACCTTGTCGTGATAGAGCATTATAAATCCGAAGATTCCTGCTGGATATAGAGCATTATTAGCAAAAAAGAGATTGAGTACTATTGCTATTATTAATGTTCCTAATATAATCTTACCATACTTTTGGTATTTTTTCATCTTTTTACTCCCTTTCCTTTCATTTTTTATGTAAATAGCTCTTCATAAATGGCATGATATCGCCATCTAAGACTTTGTTCGCGTTAGAAGTCTCATATCCAGTCCTGAGGTCTTTGACCAGTTTATAAGGTTCTAAGACGTAATTTCTTATTTGGGAACCGAAGTTTATGTCGACGACAGCGCCCTTTAAATCGCTTTTCTCTTTATCTATTTTAGCTTTTTCTAAGGCATACAGTTTGCTCTTAAGCATCTGCATAGCAATGGCTTTGTTTTGCTGTTGACTTCGCTCCACTTGGCATGTGACGACCGTTTTAGTCGGCAGGTGCGTAATCCTCACCGCTGAATTACTCGTATTGACCGATTGACCACCGGCACCACTCGAGTGGTAGACATCTATTTTGAGATCAGACTCTTTGATATCTATTTCGATAGCTTCGTCGATTTCGGGAGTGATTGATACACTAGCGAAAGAGGTGTGCCTTCTAGCATTGGAATCGAATGGACTAATCCTTACCAAACGGTGGACACCTGCTTCACCTTTAAAATAGCCATAAGGATAGTAACCGCTTATCTCGATAGTGATAGATTTTAAACCGGCTTCTTCGCCTTTTTGTTCATCTATTACTTTATAGGTATAACCGTTTTTCTCTAAGAACATGCTGTACATTCTAAAGAGCATCGCGGCCCAATCACAAGCTTCAGTTCCGCCTGCCCCGGGATGTATCTCTAAATAGCAATTTTTAGAATCATATGGTCCATTCAAAAGCGATGTCGTCTCCAGGTTCTCGTACTCTTTTAACAATTCCTGGTAAGCTTCTTCGATGGCATTCATATATTCTTCGTCATCTTCAACTATGCTTAAGAGTTCTATGTTAGATGTAATTCCACTTACGAGATTATTATAGTCTCCGAGTGGCTTTTCGAGGGCATATAGTTCTCGGTTCAAACTCGCCATGAGTGCGATGTCACTCCAAGTTGCCGAATCGTTCAAACGTGCTTTTAGCTCTTCGATTTGAGCGGTTTTGCTATCTAAGTCAAAGTGACCTCCCTAATTCGGTAATCTTTTTATTCAATGCGGTTAGGTCCGCGTAAAGGTTTTCTTTGTTCATGCCTTATCACCTAGTATAATTATAAGATAATCGCTTAAAACTTGCAATAATAAGTTGGAATTATGGGCACACTAAGTATGTATTACATATTGTGTATCTTACAATTTGTAGTACACGTTTTTATAATTAACCTATAAGTAAGGAGGAAAGGAATCGCAATGGAAAAGTTCGTGTTGCCTAGTGCAGAAGACCAGAAGTCAGTGATGAAGAGTATCAGAATGAGAGTGCCTCTTCTAAAAGTTATAGAAGAGATATCTAAAAAGACTGGTCTATCTATAAATAAATTGATAAATCTCTGTATAGAGTTTGCAATTTCAAATATGGAGGATTTAGATAAAATATTGGATAAAGAAAATGAAAATACTCGTAGATGAACTTTAGCGGTTCGACTACGAGTTTTTTTATAATAATTTAAGCTTTTTTTTGCAAAAATTTCTTTATTGGATGATGATTTGACAAGCACTTTCATATGTGTTAAAGTCATGTCTAGAACTGGTTAGACTAGTTTTGTGTTTCTCTCTTTAAATCTTAACTCAGGGGGTATGAAGGGAGTGATATTGTGATGAAACTGAAGTTTTCTTTAGAAGTAATTATTGATATTAAAGAAATGGTGAAAACCATCATCAAGAACTTACTCAACTAAAAAGCACACAACTAGAATTTATTTTATCCTTGAGTTCTAGTTGTGCGGATGTATAAAACGAGAAGCACAGCTAGTAATCTAACCGGTTCTCTTGCTTAGAATTATATTACATTT
>CAZXXI010000039.1:0-9432 GCA_964644815.1 uncultured Muribaculaceae bacterium | reverse complement strand
ACCACCATCAGCTTCTGTAAACCAGCCTAAAAACTGATATCCTGAATAGGTAGGTACAGGTAGTTCTCCATAAGTATCGTCATAAGTAACCGTCGTACTAGGACTAGTAATCGTTCCTCCATTGGCATTTAAGGTTACTCCAATCGTCTTAGCTTGGAAATTCGCGGTCGCTGTCGGATTATCTTCCGTAACAGTCAAAAGGTTTCCTTCGATAGAACCTCCTGTCACTGTCCAATTCGTAAAATCATATCCCGTTTTATCCGGTATTCCCAAATCTACAGCTGCACCATAGTACACTTCTTCTGTCGTTGTTGTACCATCTATATTTTTAGTAAATGTATATTTATTTCTGTCGTAATTATAATCTACTCTATTCTTAACTGGAGGATACACTTCTTCTGCTTGGATGGTTAGAGTTTTACTCGCAGGGCTAGTAAACCCAGTATACGTCTTCACTGGAGGTGTGATGGTAGAATTGTAATCTGCTTCTCCCTCGTCGGTATCTGCGCTCACTAGAGTATAACCCTCTCCTGTTACATTCATTTGATTGTGATAAACTATGTATTTATATTTATTCGCTATATAATTAGAAGTAATTGTAATATCTTCTTCGGTATCGACTGTCAAAGTGTTTCCTTCGACAGTACCTCCTGCCCTCTCCCAGCCGGCAAAAGTGTACCCTTCTCTTTCTGGACTCGGCAAATCTATAGTAGACCCAAAATCTACTGTTTGTTCCACTCCATCGATGGTTACTTTAATCTTCTTTGGAGTCCATTCTGCTGTGAAATAGGTATCGCTTATTCCCATCACAAACGCTGTGTTTTCAAACTCATAACTTATTCCCTTTATATCCCAGCTGTTAAAGTTATAGCCGTATCTCGTTGGTATTGGTATATCCATCTCATCGTTGTTCATAAGTTGGTATTCTTGAGGACCAGTAAACTCATTCCAAGTACCTCCATTTGGGTCTACTCTCAAAGTATAATATCTATACTTCAAGGGATTATCTACGACGAATTGAGTCGTAAACACGGCATCTAAGTCACTGGATTGTTCGACGTCTGGTAAGTTGTTTAAAGTGACGTTCAAATTATAATAATATGTTTCACCTGCCGGCACCGATATTTCACTGGCGATAGAACTAGTTATCGGTTTTCTAGAAGTTGGCACATTGGATTCAGGCATGATAACCGTATATTCTCCATCTTCAGTATCGCTGTAGGAAAGATTGTAAGTTAGACTTCTGTTCAAATAGGTGTTGGTCAAATTTAGCCAATCTAAACTCAAAGAGCCTTCCAAAGTACCGGTGTTTTCGATGATAAATTTCTTTGTAACTGTCTCTCCGAAATGCAACTTGGCATTAATCCCATTGTCGTTGTCGGCAAATCTCAAAGACATCGTACCGTTTTGTAAGCCTAGCGTTTGATTTTTATTGTTTCCATCTATAATAAAATAGGCAAAAGATATCGTTCCTGCAAGGAGGACAGCTGTAAATACGAAGGCAACTAAAAGGCCCTTTTTGCTTAAACGATTATTACAAGATACCCTCTCCCCGAAAGCAGTAACATTTTGTTTTAATTTAGGAAGTTTCAAGTTTTTCTTCATCTGAACAACCCTCTTTCGATTATAATAAAATTATACCTTAACCTTCTGTATTTGTAAACTCGTTTATCAATCCAAATGGTTCAAACTCTCGACTATTCTTTTATACATCGGATACTCTTCGAAATCGTCTTCTTTATTAGCCTTTATGAACGCTGCAGCATCGACATTAGCTTTCGTAAGTATCTTCATATCTGTCGATAGATTGGCAAGTTTGAATACCATATCTCCACTCTGTCTAGTACCGAAGAGGTCGCCTTCTCCTCTCAATTTGAAGTCCTCTTCGCTTATATAAAAGCCATCTGACGATTTTTCTAGTACTTTAAGTCTTTCTGTTTCTTTGTCGGAGACTAGGACACACTTCGACTCTAAAGAATTTCGTCCTACTCTTCCGCGCAGCTGGTGCATCGTCGCGAGCCCGAATCTCTCGGCATTGAATATTACCATCATCGTCGCATTTTCGACGTCGACTCCTACTTCGATGACGGTCGTCGATACTAATATTCTTGTCCTTCCCTCTTTGAAGTCCAACATCGCCTGCTCTTTTTCTTCCGGCTTCATCCGACCGTGCAAGAGTCCGATAGGCACTTTGCCGTTATAAGCCTTATCTAAGTTGTTCTTAAGCGTAACTGCATCCGTCATCGTATCGTCTTCACCCGGTTCGATTAAAGGACATACCGCGTACACTTCGTGACCATTACATACTTCGTCCAATATATCTTTTAATACCGACTTGATATCTTTAGAGGTCCTAAGTTCGGTTTTAACCTCTCTTCGCCCGGCCGGTTTCGTCTTGATTATCGATATATCCATATCTCCATATATCGTAAGCGCATACGTTCGCGGTATAGGAGTTGCACTCATGTATAATACATCGCTCAGTTTACCTTTATTTTGAAAAGTATTTCTCTGATTTACTCCAAACCTGTGCTGTTCATCTGTGATGACTAATCCCAAATTCTTGAATTCGACGTCACTTTCTAAGACGGCATGTGTGCCAATCAACAAATCTATCTCGCCATTTTTTAAGTCTTCTATTACTTTAGCGCGCTCCCTCTTTGCCATTTTCCCCTTTAACAGTTCCACTCTAAGTCCATGTTTTTTTAATAGTTTAGCTATGTTCAAATAGTGTTGATTGGCGAGTATCTCTGTCGGCACCAAAAGAGCACTCTGGTATCCCGCTTTGGCATTATAAAACACTCCCGCGACTGCGACGATAGTCTTACCACTTCCGACATCTCCTAAAAGAAGCCTGTTCATCCTATGTGGGCTCTTCAAATCGTCCACTATATCTCTTATTGCCGTAATTTGGTCTTTAGTGAGCTCGAACTCCAAAGATTCGATAAACTCGTCGACGACTTCGACCGGCTCATCCCTATATAACCCGTCTTCTTCCGTTCGACAGGATTTTAAATAGTTTATTTTAAACATGAATCTGAACAGTTCTTCGTACTTGAGCCTTTCGATAGATGACTCCACCACCTCTAAATTTTGGGGATTGTGCACCAACAAGATGCTCTCTTTCTTATCGACGAAATCGTACTTTTCCTTCAAATACTCGGGTATGTAGTCGATGATATCCGGATCAGTCGCCAAAGCATTTTTGACGAGTGTTCCTATCAGTTTAGAAGTTATACCCGCGGTCACGTGATACACGGGCTCTATATATGTCTCATCGACTTCCTTTAGTAATATATTAGAAGCAGTAATGGTATTTTTGTAGCTATCGTATTCGCCCATCACCGTCACCGTAGTTCCTCGTCTTAAACTGTTCTTCATAAAAGCCCTATTGAATATTGTGACGTTTACTAATCGGTCGTGTGTCTCTATTCTGAAAGATAACTTGTTCAAATTTTTTTTGATATAAGTAGTCACTGGAGTCGTCTCGATGACACCTTTGATGACTACCTCTCCATCTACGAGCTCCGTCGACGCTATAGTATTGTATCTAAAAGGGTAGTAGTCGAGCAAATCGTTTACTTCATATATTCCCAATTTATTCAATAAAGATAATACTTTAGGGCCTACCCCTTTGATATCGCTTAGCATATTACCACCGTATCAATTATACCAAATCGCCAATATTATATAAAGAAAAAGAACGACTTTTTCATCGTTCAACTTTTATTTTTTCTTCTTCTAAACTCATAACAGCTCAAAACTATTACTATTAAAATGCTCAATATTATAAGATATATAACTGGTCTAGTGCTCTTTTTCCCATCTATCGCTCTTACCTCTAATTCAGTATCTACCTCGCTCTTAGCGTATTTCTTCTGTATCTTATCGGGAACATTATTTTCTTCTTCTACTTTTGGCCCTGTCTCATTTTTGTTCGGTTTAATAATGGGTTGTAATTTTTTTTGCTCGACTATTTTTACATTTATGGACCGTTCTCCTATATTGCCATCGCTATCCCGAACTTTATATGTTACTTTATAGACTCCTGCTTTCTTGGAGTCCAAAGTAGTCTCTACCTTCGTCGTCTGCTCATTTACTTTTATTTTGCCATCTTCGGCATCCTCTACGCTTATTAAGGCATATAAATCTATCGTCTCTTTCACTTTATATTCTAGCTTTCCTATAATATTTATCGTCGGAAAACCGCCTCTTTTTATTTTATCTATGAGGCCATCATACTTCGACTTATCCCCCAACTCTAGACTTTCATATGCCCTTATAATCTTCTTTTTTACCTCTACATTCACATTTTTATTGCCGAGCTCGGCCTTGCCGACATTAGTTTTATATTCGTCTAACATCTTTAAAAGATAATCTCTTAAGACGCTATCCATCTTACTCTGAACCACTATTGAATCCATTCCATCTTTTACTAAAACGCCATCCCTTACGAAATATGACACTTCATAATCGCTACTTCTAAATTCTTCTAACTCTCTACCATTCAAATAACTGTATACTCTCGAAATTCCTCTTCCTCGAACGCTTAGCCTATAGCCATCTTCTAAATCGACCACGTAGCTTCCCTTTACTAAATTACCCTTATTATCTCTTATTTCGACCGTTAAATCGTCATTATCCTCGGGATATAGGACGAACCTGCCTTTGGTACCACCTTCCGATAATCTCAATTCAAAGAAAGACTCGCTTAGAGAACTATCGAACCTCAAAATCATATCGTTATTCCAGTCATACTCGTATTCGTAGAAAATAGTACCGCCATTCTCGGCTACCTCGAAGGAAAGCTTCCTATTTATATAACCCTCTACTTTGGGCATTTCTAATGTATACTTTCCTTTGACTAACTCGATATCCATTTCTAAAGAGGTAATCTCCTTTTCGACTACTTTTTCATCGGTACTTCTAAAAATTAGAGTCTTACCCATGAGTTTTTCTTCTTCGGCGATAGCTATGTCCAAAGTAATAAGAGAAGCTCTATTTTCTAAATTATCCCCTAAAAGAAAGAAATTCGCATACTCGCCATCGATAAAGAGTGAAAAAAAGAGGATGTTTACGAGCAACAAAGTGGCGACTGAAAATATTACTGTGATATGTCTTTTTTTCGTCCTTGACATGAGCATTCTCCCTATTTGTGTTGGTATATACAATAATACTTCTACCCCATTTTGTCAACCAAAATGCGTCAAAAAAATTAGAGTTTTAAGCGCTCTAATCTTTAACTTTCTTCTAATATTTCGTTCAATCTATTCTTAATTTCTGATACTACTTCATCGTTCTGCTTCATGACATAAAGTTTCGTCTTTCCAGCTGAATATGTTACATCGTAGGCATCAGTACCAATTGCATTTTTCGCTTCTACTTGCCATCTAGGATTATCGTTTAATTGGAATTTAGCTAAAGCGTAGATGTCTTTCTCACTCATATTTGTTACGAAAGAGTTCTCTATCGTCTTCAAGATATCGACATATTTTCCTATGATACTAGGATTAGATGCTTTCTCTATTATGGCCTTGATGACGGCTTCTTGGTTTTCACCGCGCGAAACATCTCCCAAAGGCAATTCTTTCCTACAACGGCTGAATGCCAAAGCAGCCTTTCCATTTAAGGTATTCTTACCCTTTTTAAAAGTGAATCCATCATAGCTGAAAGCGTATTTCGAATCGACTGTTATTCCACCTATTTGGTCCACTATTTTGATGAGCGATGAGAAGTTCACTTTTAAATAATAATCGACGGTCGTATCGTATAAATCGGCCAATGTCTTCATCGACTCTTCTACTCCGTATATGCCCGCGTGAGTGAGTTTATCCATAGCACCTTTCGAATGGAGTTTGACATAATAGTCTCGTGGAGTATTGACCATCAATACTTTTTCAGTTTTCGGATTGATTGCCAAAAGGATGTTAACGTCGCTCCTCGAAACTGTACCTATAGAACCATAAGTATCTATACCGCTTATATATATCAGGAAAGGCTCTTTGGTTACGTCCTTTTCATTTTTCTTAATCTCCTCTTTCGTCTTGACGACGACATCTTCTAATAACCTGAATTGGTCGAATAACTCGCCATATTCTTCTCTTATGAGTTCTGTTAGAGATGCACTCACATATATAGCATCTACCCTCTTTTCGACTCCATCCTTTAACAAAGACTCTATATCATCATACTTTTTTTCCTCTTTAAAAGTTACTTTTTTATTTAAAAGTCGCATAGCTTCTTCTAAAGTATCGCTGCCATTGTCAAAAATTCCGAGATTTAATTCTTTTAAATCTTTGATATCTTCATATTCGCTGTCATTTAAGACATAAAGCTCAAACTTCTCCTCTTTGACATTAGAAGAGGACACTATCTTTTGAACTACTTCGGCCGCTAAAGAAAGATTGTAAGTCCCAAAGACATATATCCCCGAAAGTAACACGGCAAAGACCAGAAAAGGAACTTTTATTGCAACTTTAAATCTCTTATTCATCACGAAGAGTATCACAAACTCTATGACAAAAATGCCTAAAATTAATATCGACAATATGCCCAATCCGAGTATATTCATCTTTAAAAGTGAAAAAAGAAATACTGCGGTCGTCACTAAAAGTAATGCGCTGACAAAACGAAAAAGTTTTCTATGTTTCATCGGTCTACGGCTCTTTAAAGGTTTTCTTTTGGGAACTTTTTGATTGCTATTTTTTTCCATTAAAAACATCACCTATCACTTATTATAAAGGTTATTCTTAGGTGATGTAGAATTATTCGAATAGCTCAGTGTAAACTTCTGTAAAATTACTGACTGCTATTACATCCATCTTTTTAAATATCTTCTTAGGAACTTGGTCTAAGTCTTGACCATTCTCACTGGGTATGAACACGCGTTTTATGCCAGCGTTATATAGACTTATCAGCTTTTCTTTTATACCTCCAACCCTCAAAATTCGTCCCTTTAAAGATATTTCGCCTGTGAAAGCACAATCGTTAGGTACTTTTACGCCCTTTAGTTCACTTACTAAAGAGACGAGTATGGCAAGTCCTGCACTTGGCCCTTCTTTTGGTACAGCACCCTCTAAAGCGTGTATATGGACGGTCATTTGTAAATCTTTTCTATCTATTTTAAATTCTCTAGCGTTGCTCTTCAAATAGCTCAAAGCGACTGTCGTACTCTCTTGCATTATTTTTCCTAAAGACCCCGTCGCAACGATTCTCTCACAACCCGGATATACTGAAGTCTCGACGTTTAAGACACAACCTCCCATATTCGTACAAGCCGGTACATTGACTACCCCTGCTGCATCGTATACATTTTCATATTCGTCATATACACGTCTACCTAAATACTTTTCCAAATCTCCTTCGCGCACAGTAACTGGCTCATCTAGTCCTTTGATGAGTATTTTTCTAAGTATGCTCGAGATTTTTCTTTCCAAATCGCGCACTCCAGCTTCTCTCGTGTATTCTTCTATTATCTTGGCAATGACACTTTCCGACATTTTGATGAGTTTGTAGTCGAACCCGTATTCTTTTCCCAATCTCGGAAGAGTATAATGACGAGCGATTTCTATCTTGTCGAAAAGCGTATAACTGGATACTTCGATGACTTCTAATCTGTCGTATAGAGCTCTCGGAATCTTCGTCTCATCGTTCGCAGTTAAAATGAATAACACATTGGAAAGGTTGAACGGTTCTCCCACATAGTTATCTATAAATTCTTTATTTTGATTTTGATCCAATATGCCCAAAAGTACACTCGACGGGTCGCCCTTATAATCCTTGACCATCTTATCGACTTCATCGATTAAGATGACGGGATTATCTACTCCGCACTTTCTAATGCCCTCCATGATTTTACCTGGTCCAGCACCTATATAGGTTCTTCTGTGACCGATTAATTCGGCCGAATCGTTTAATCCTCCGACGCTTACTTTGACAAATTCTCTGCCTATTGAACCGGCGAGTTCTCTAGCAAAAGTTGTCTTACCAGTTCCAGGTGGCCCTATTAAACAAAGAATTGGACTGTGCAAACTTTTATTTTTTCCCTTTAATAGGAGATACTCTTCTATTCTCGACTTAGCTTTATCTAAACCGTAATGGAGTTCGTTCAATTGTTCGCTGGCCTTCTTTATATCGGATGCATCTTTAGTACTCTTATTCCAAGGTAAACTTATGACGAACTCCAAATGCGACCTCAAGCTGCCATATTCGGGTGACGAATCGAGTGTCAAATCGAATCTCTTAATCTCAGCTTTCAAACTCTTTTTTATCTTTTCGTCGACTTTCATCTTCGCCACTGTAGCTAGAAAATTCTCACACTCCGCATGCCTATCATTATCTATACCTATTTCACTTTCCAAAGCGTGAATCTTTTCTCTTATTATGATTTCTTTCTCACCGGACTCGAATTTTTTCCTAACGTCTTCATCTATTTTCTTTTCCAACTCCAAAGACTTTATTTCATTCGTAAGGATAGTCGTGAGCATTCTGGCTCTTTTATAATAATCCACTTCTTTAAAGAGTTTACTCTTCTTCTTATAGTCGAGTTCCAAAAAAGCTCCAATCATGTCGGTTATCTTACTCAGATTAGTTACATTTTTGATGATGCCCAAAATGGTATTGGTGACTTTGCTATTCAATTCGACGTATTTTTCGACTAATTCGCGCAGCTTCCTCGAATAAGCCAATTCTTCTTCGAGATTGTATGTAGGACTTGAAACATTGGTGCATTCGACTTCTAAACGGTCGTTATCCACCATAATGAGCTTGGAAATGTTCTGTCTTTTAACGCCGCGAAGTGTTACTCTGATATTGCCATTCGGCATTACTATACACGATTTAATTTTTGCTAAAGAGCCTATTTTGTCTATATCTTTAATGCTAACAACATTTGCAGTCTCAGACGAAGGAGCAATGACGATTAATTCAGAATCCCTAAGACTGATAGATTCGTCTATTATGTCTTTAGAATTATCGTTGTTCAGCTCTAGTTTGATTTCTTGATTGGGAAAGAGAACGAGGTTTTGAAGTATAAGAATAAACAATCTTTTTTGCATCTTTTCACCTCGCCTTAACAATTGATTGCTATTATAATGAAAGCCAATAAAAAAGTAAACTCTAAATTTACTTTTTTACAAATTTCTAATAATTGGTTATTATGTCACATTCTTTTAGGTACACTTTTTCCTTATACCTTCTAAAAGATTTACACATGTTTTACAGTACTATACTTTTTATTGCTTGCATAGTAAGGCCAGTGATTTTGACTATCTTTTCTAATGATAGTCCTTCATTGAAGAGCTCTATGGCAACTTCCTTTTTACCTTCAACACGTCCCTGTTCTAGTCCTTCTTCACGCCCTTGCTCTAGGCCTTCTTCACGCCCTTGCTCTAGTCCTTGTTCTAGCCCTTGCTCGCGCGTCTCTTCGCCATA
>CAZXXI010000038.1:0-9499 GCA_964644815.1 uncultured Muribaculaceae bacterium | reverse complement strand
CGCTATGGCACCATTTGTGGCATTAGCATATGAGTTACCTATAGCACCTCCATATGTGTCGTTATCGCCAGAATTTACAACATATAAGGTAGCATTACCACCTGTATTAACATATTGAGAAGAAATCGACCAGCCATAATAACTTGATGATTTGTATAAATAATATGATTTATTTCCTATTCCATATTTTCCGCTTCCTGCTGCTAATATTTCATCTACTGTTATTAATCCTACTGGATAGGTTAACTTTCCATTTCCATTTTCATTTACTTTTACTGTAAAAGCATCGTTTTTTACATCACACGTAAATCTTGGAGCTACATTATCAGTCTTCCATAATCCTACTCTTACTGATGCTCCATAGCCTGTTGGGTTTTTTGCATATCCTAATCCCGTATCACTACTCCATCCTGTTTTTGCTTGACCTGGTGTACTTCTGTCATTACAAAATATTGCGTCTACTACATTATCTCCATAACCTGTATCTACTATATTTTCTTTATACCAGGAATCGACTGCTGTTTTGACTTCACTATCTGTTTCGTTTGTCTGGGCTTGTTCCTTTGATATACTGGCTACTCCTTGAGCTCCTCCGAACATATAACCGACATACTTGGCATCGTTATACTGTGTATTCCAGACTTGTCCTACTTTGGCATATCTTTCATCATTTGCTGTTCCGTTTGCATAAGCTTGGGTTCCATCGTATATTATGCGGAGAGAACCGTCACCATTTATTCTAATGATACGCCAGTACATATCTTGACCTGATTTGTTTTTGCCATATTTAATATAATTTGTTTGACTTGCTCCCCTATAGTAATAACTAGTTCCATAGTCGTCTTCTAAGGCGTATATTCCTTCGTCTGTTGTGGCTGCTGCTGCGAAATCCGGATTACCAGAATTGACACTTGCAATTACTTTATCAAAAGAGGATTCACTACCTTCAGTTATATTAAATGTACTTGAGAAAGTAGCATTTAAATCTGCTGTTTGATCTACTCCTGGTAAATTCTCTAATGTTATAGTCAATCTATAGTAGTATTTAGCCCCAACTGGTAACTCTATATTTTTAGATAAAGCTTTTGTTGTAAGAGTACTACTTTGAGGAACATTCTTTTTAACTAGTACTTCTGTCCAGGTTGTACTTTCTTCTGAAGTTTTATAGTCTAATTTATAGGTTAAAGAACCTTCTAAATAAGTATTTATCATATCAGTAAAGTTTATTTTACCTATTACGGGAAGTGTTCCAGTGTTTTCGAGTATGAAAAACTTTTCAGCCGATTCTCCAAAATTCAAACTTCCGTTGAAGCCAGAGTCGTTGTCGCTGAAAGTAAGACGCATAGTTCCTGAGGTTAATGATAACTCTTGGTTCTTGACTTCGCCTATCTCTAAACTGAAGTAAGCATATGATAGGGAACCTATTATAACTGCGATACTTGCGACAAAGATTACTCCTAACACGACTTTAGTTTTATTACTCTTTTTATCCATAACTATTCCTCGCTTTTAGATGACTTTTATGTCCTATTATCATGTTTAAATTATACAACTGAACACGATGTGAACGCAAGCGAAATTGCAACTATTCGCTGAAGTTTAGTGTTTCATATCCAGTATACTTCATTTGATTAGAATTTATTGTCGTAAAAGGTGATTGGATTATATTAAGAATTCACAAAAGAAGTTCGATTAGAATCGAACTTCTTTAATTTAAACTGTTGACGGTACCGTCGATAATCGAATACAAATAGATAGAGACGGGCTTGTTAGAAATTTGGGCGATGTAGTGTTTGTAGCCGTTTAGCTGGTCTAGGTAATGTTCGTCCGCAGTATTTTTGAGCTTGTAATCGATGATATCGATGTGGTCTTCGTATTCGAGCATGAGGTCGATAGAGCCGTGATATATGAAGTCGCCTTCTTCGTAGACGAATTCGTACTCGTGGTATATTTTAGCTTGGGCGATATCTTTCATGAGGTCGCTTTTCATAAAGCCATCTATTTTACTCCTTATAAATTCGTCTTCGATACTCGAAGGGTCATAATTTTTGAAATCTAAGAATTCCAGTATTTCGTGAACTTTGGTTCCAAGGTCCATATTCTTTTTGTTTTCTTTTGTCAAAAGTTCTGGCAAATCTTTCGAGAACCTCTTACGGCTTATCTCTTTAGATTCGATATCTAATTCTTTTACTTCAAAAGCATCTTCTTCGGAGATGTCTTCATCACTCTTGATATCTTTGTTGTACAAATAGTCCTTCGTGAGATTCAAGGTGGATATATCTAAATCTTTGACATAGCTAGGCAGATAGTCCTGAATGCCATAGATGAAGTCTTTGAGGCCTTTGAACTTCAGTCTACGAATCTCTTCAATAGTGCCGACGCGATTTTTTTCGAGTTTGACCGTATCTTTCTTCGGTAAAATCAAAATCATCTTTTCGCGGGCACGAGTGAGAGCTACGTAGAAGAGGCGTATTTTTTCGCTTATCTCTTCGCGCATAAAACTTCTCTTATATAGTTCTTTAGCTAGGGTATCTTTGTCCTTTTCGTTTTCGACTGTAAGGGGCGTGATGATGCCATACTTCGTGTCGGCGATGAATTTGCTTTTCAACTCTTTGGTGTTGAAATCGTGGTCCAAATCGGCAAAGTAGCATACCGGATATTCGAGACCTTTCGACTTGTGGATAGATAGAATCTTAACGCTGTCGGAGTCGCCTATCGAAGAAGTATATTTAATCTCGAGGTCTTGTTCGACGATATCGGAGAGGTAATCTCTAAATTCGTAGATGCTGTAGCCCATGTCGGAAAGATTGGTGGCGATGTCCAAAAGTTTGGTGATGCGCAGGTTAGTGTTTTCATAGTCACCTACGCGATATAGACAGTCGTAAAATCTCGTCGTATCGAGTATATATAGCATGATTTCATATATAGTCTTGGAGTTGAAATCGATTATCTTGCTGAAATCGCGGTATAAATCGGTGTCTTTATACGATTTGTTTTTAATCGTCTCGAAGAGATATTGATCGCTGTACTCGTATAAGAAGCTGCGGCCGATAGAGAGAAAGTCGTATCGGAACTCTATTCCGAAGTCGCCTTCTTTGATGCGCAAGATGAAGTCTACAATGTTTTTGATGATCATGATATCTATAGACGAATTGAGTTCTTCTTCTTTCAGAATTGTCAGAGGAATCCCCAAATATTCGAATATCCTTTTGTAGTCGGCGAAGAATTTACTCCTATCCAAGATGATGACGGCATCGGAATATTTAAACGGTCTCATCTCGCCGGATTCTTTGTCAAAAACTTGAAAGTTGGAAGCGAGACGAGCTTTGATGTCTTTGGCGATGGCAAATATTTCTATCTCGGTCGAAGTAAAACTCTTATCTTCTGGAAGTTCGTATTCTAAGATGTCGCAGTTGTAATCCGTAGCTGCAGCTCTTTTTTCGTCATAGGCTGTATTGCCATAGACCATTTCGTGACTGACCGTATAGGCTGCGCCTCCGAGATTGTCGTCCATCAGCAAGTCGAATATTCTATTTATGTTTTCTAGTACTTCGCTTCTAGAACGGAAGTTTTTGATGAGGTCTATCTTTTTGCCACCCGAATTGGTCGAGTAGCGGTCGTATTTATCTTTGAAGATAATCGGATTCGAGCCTCGGAAGCGGTAGATAGACTGTTTTATGTCGCCCACCATGTAGACGTTGTCGGATGCGATGAGTGAGATGAAAGTCTCTTGGACGTCGTTGGTATCTTGGTATTCGTCTATCATTATTTCTTTGAACCTATTTTTGAGTTCGAGGCGAGCTTCTTCAAAAGTCTTTAGAATCTCTATCGCATAGCTAGCGATGTCGCTGAAGGTGTAGATGTCGTTTTCTTTTTTATATCTATCCAACTCTTCGAAGTAGTGTTCGATGATGTCGACGATGGCTAGAGTCAATTCTTTGGTACTCAATATGTCTTTTTTGACTTCGTCTATGGAACCGTATTCGAGCAGCTTGAAAAGTTCGTCGATAGATTTTTTAAAGCGTTCTTTTACTTTTTTCGTCTCGTCGTCGCTCCCCCTTTTTAGGTTGGGCAAACGATATGATTTATAACTTTTGAGTTCTTCGATAGTCTTCGCGTTTATGATGGGAAGGACGACGTCATCGAGAGATTGTATGTAGTCGCTCTCAAAGTAAGGGTAGCACTTCTCCAGTTCGAGTTCGACGTTCTTTTGCAGTTCGAAGATAGCTTTCTCGTAGTCGATAGCTATGTCGGAGAGGTGCTCATCTTCCCAAAAGTCGGTTTTGAGAAAATCTATGTAGGCTTTTCTATCGATAAAGCCTTCGATTTTTTTAATCAGTTCACCGATGACTCTCTTTAAAGGTTTGTCGCTTTTTAGAGAGAACCTTTTGACTAGTCTTTCAAAGGCCAAGTCATCTACTCCATATTTGCTTTCAAAGATTCTGTCGATGATGCGCGTCTTTTCGAGAGTGATAATCGATTCATCGGTGATGGCTATATCTTTTTTTATGTCGAGTAGATAATGGTATTTCTTTACTACCGAAAGCGCAAAGGAGTCGAAGGTAGTGATGTAGGACGAATCAAGAGCGTCCAATTCTCTTTTCAAGGTTTCGTCTTTCTTTATCTTTTTTCTGATGCGGTCCTTCATCTCCTCCGCGGCAGCGCGGGTGAAAGTCAATATCAAAAGTTCATCGATATGTATTCCGTTTTTAAGTTTATACAGTACGCGTTCAGAGAGTACTGCCGTCTTTCCCGAGCCGGCACCTGCGGATACGATGATATTCGTGCCGCTTTCTTCGATAGCTTCTTTTTGCTCTTTAGTCCACGTCGGCATCGTTTTCACCTCCTAAAAAATCTTTTTTGTCCATTTTGGATAATTGGACGATATCCTTGGCCCTTAAGTAACAAATGTCTTTGTATTTACAAAACTCGCAGCCCTTCAAATCGTCTCCTATCTGTTTGGGGTTAATGGGGAATTTGGCCTCTAAAATATCTGTAGCTGCCGCTTTAATTTTTTCTTCGACCAGGTCGTTTAGTTTAGAGATGGAGTCGCTACTCAAGACTTTAGAGTAGGCATAGAATCCATCTTTGCCCATCTTTAACGATTTAATCACGTTGGAGTTGGCATAGTCTTTATCGACCTCTTTTAAAATGTTCAAGTCGGAATTCGAATACCCTTGGAGTTTTAAAGCATTATACTTTTCTATGGGGTCTTCTAAGTTGTTTAAAATCTTCTGCAGGTAGAACCCTCCGATGTGAGCATCTTCAAATCCTTCCAAGTGTTTTATGAGGTACGAGTAGATTGGAAGCTGCATCTCTAAGCCATAGGCAGCGTTGTCGAGGTTGAGCTCGGGATGGCCAGTTTTATAGTCGATAATCGACACCGTCCGTCCTATTGGAGAATCTCCATAAAGTATTTTGTCGACAAAGCCTTTGAAGACGACGTTCTTCTCTTTATCGATGTCGATGACAATCTTCTGTTCATAAAGAGCTTTATCGAGCGAAGTCGATTCATACTGCTTTTTAATGCTTTCGATGATAAATAAGAGTTCATCTTTTAAAAAGCTCAAGAAGAACTTCTCCATATTTTTATATGGATAATCCTGTTTAGCAACGGTATTTTGGAATGCTTCGTCGAAGTCGAAGTCGGGTTTAAAGGCAAGCGATAAAACTTCGTGAAAAATCGTCCCGACAACTTGTTCAAAAGTATCTTCAAATTTGTTTACTTTTAGAATGTTATCCAAATAGTACCGGAAGGAGCACTTGTAGTAAGTATTCATGCTCGAATAAGAAAGGGTAAGTTTATTCTCCAAGTAGGCGTTTAAGGCGTCCTTATCTATCCCTTTAAATCCATTATCGTAGGTTTCGAACGGTTCGTCCTTGTAATGAGAGGATAACTGTTTAAATGTGGCATTCTTCGTACCATACTTTTTGTTTTCGTCTTTTTCGATGAGCAAGAGTTTCTTGTTATAGGCATCCGAATCAGAAAACGAATAAACAGGTGTTAACTTTTCGAATAGAGTTTCGTCGTAGGCATTGGATATATATAGTTCATCCCCCAAATCTTTTTTGGAATAAGTGACGATGAGGTTTTTCGTATACATGATTTTTTCGCGTATCTCTTTTATGCTTTTGACGTTTAAATCGACGGAGTCGGATAGACCTAGGTGTCTTTTAGTGTCGTCGTTGAGGTAATCTTCGTCTTTTTTATTGACCGGGATTACTCCTTGGTTGAAGTTTAAAAGGAAGACGTAATCGTCATCGGCATACGAGCTCGAGACGAAGTCGGTCACTTGCACGGCATTATCAAAGCGAATTGCGCTTTTTTTAATGTTGGCAACGTCGTTCAAGATGAAATCTTTGACTTCGAGATAATCGTCGGCCCAAGTGTAGTCGTTTAAGACATCGACGATTTTTTTATAGATATCCCGTTCGGCGTCGGTTTTGATAAACTCTTCGAGAGCTTTAAGAGTCTTTGTGATATCACTGTCGTAATTTTCTTTAAACTTTTTATAGATGATTGTACTTTTTATTGTCGACTCACTGGCGAGCTCCAGTGGTATGTGAAAATCTTTGAATATTCGCTGTAGAGGAAATACATAGGAATCACTAATGCCTGCGAGCTTGATGTGTTTAGGAGAAATGCCGTCTTTAATCAAAGCTGCTACTCTACTTGCGACATAGAATATTTCGGTATCCCTTTTAGGCAATTCGTAAAGTTCCTTAATCGATGCAGTTCCCGTCTCGTCAATTCTTACGACTTCGGTTATTTTCTCTACGCTCGCGAACATGTTCTCATAAAATTTGTCGATGTATTTTAAATTGTAGAGGACCACCGTTTTATCTTTTAAAAATTGTTTGAAGAGAGGGCTATATTCTAAGAGTTTTTTTTCGTCGAGACTCTTTTTGATAGAAGCTAAAAATTCTACTGATTTATCGTGGACGTCATCATTTATGTAATACAGATTATCTAAATATATTTTAGCAATCTCTTTTATGACTCCATATTCTTTATGGATGTGATAAACTGCCTCGACACCGTAGTCGAAGTAGTACTTCTTTTTAAATTCGGTTAACCCCATCACTTTGACGTTTAATAGATTGTCGCCTTGTCTAATATCCCTTATAAAGTTTTCTTTGTATGTATCTTTGACGACAACTATAGAGTTATCTTTTATATTCATGTTCATCGCGTTTACCACCTCTATATCAATTATAAGGAAGTAAACTTTTAAAGTCAATTTTTACATTTCTTTTTTAGGCTCAGTATGGTAATATTATAGTGTGATAAGAATATGAAGAGAAAAATTTTACTAAGCATTTTGTTTTTGATGATTGCCCTATTATCTGCTACGAGTGTACTATATTACCAGTATAAAGTAAATGGAAGCGAGAAAACCGTATCTAAAGAAGATAAAAATAGCAATCCGATTAACGAAGGCGTATATAAGACGATTACGAGTTACGAAGAGTTTAAAAGCAATATTGAAAGAGATGAGAACGTGTTTATCGTCTTCGGTCAGACGGGTTGTCATTTTTGCGAACTGTTTCAGCCAGTGTTAAAAAGTACTTCTCAAGAATACGGATTTGAAGTTTTATATGTCGATTTGAAGGCACTCGGTGATGAGGACTATAGTGCGCTCAGGAACAGTGGGCTCAAGATACCGGGTAGTTGTACGGATACGAAGCAGGACCGCGACATATCGGAGAGCTTTAATACTCCTCTGTCTCTTTTTGTCAGAAACGGCGAGTCTTACGACTGTCTGAGGGGATTTATGCAAAAAGATTTGTTCGTGACAAAATTAAAAGAAAAGGGTTATGTCGAATAGGCATAATTTTTTGTGGAGAAATATAGAGTATTCCACAGAAAAAAAGAGTAGACCTCTTTTAACACTTTTTAAAATAGCTCATTCTTTTAGCAACTTCCTTAGGTACGTTGGTCGTACGAATACTCTTTAGTTTTTCTCTATTGGAAATGTGAGCACGCAATTGACCTTTTGAATAAGTCAATTTTATGTAGCCGGTCGGGATTTTAAGGGCATTCATGATTTTTTCTAATAGTACTGCATCTTCGCTTTGGAAGTTGCGCCTTTTGACAAAGACGACGTCGTACATGTTCATCGACGTCTCTTTTTTAAATTCTGACCCGGTGATTTCATAGCTGTACCCGAGGAGTGGATAGTCTCTAAATTTCTCGGAGGAGATTATTTCGATAAAGCCGTGTTTAGCTAACATCCTCAAGAAGTATGTCGTCAAAGCATGGCTGTAGGACTTGTATTTGATGTCTTTTCCAGATTGGTGGTGTTCTGGAAGTTTCTGAAATAGATTGATAAGAGTACAAAGATAAAGTGCTCTTTTATCGGTGACGAATATGCTTTTAAAGGCTAAACTCAGCGAATAACAATTCATCTCGATACTAACTGCACTATCTTCACCCAGTCTTTGGTTGACAGGTTCAAGTACGTAATCGCCTTTGAAGAAGGGTAGTTCTGCGCATTTGTTTTTTGTTTCAACAATTCTATTCATATTAAAAAGCATTCCTAATATCGTTTTTATCGTATTTGACTCTTTTTGTTCGATTTCTATATGCCTTTACTTCTTTTAAAATCAATTTTGGCCCTATTTTTTCATTGCGGGCACATTTCTCTATTTTAGCACTTATCGTACCACCGTGACTTTTAAAGGAAATATATTCAGATGGTATTTTTATAGTGCGCATTACTCTTTCGAGGAGAGGAATATCTTTTTCAGTCAGGGAACGCACTTTAAAAAAAGTTATTTCGTACATATTAATTCTATGATTTTTTATTTTATTCCCAAGAGCTTCATAATAGTAGTCGTTTAAATATATACAGCTTTCTTTTTTAGATTCATATATTTCTACTATACCTTCTTTAGCCATTGCTCGAAGGAAGTAGACTACTAGAGCATTTGTATAAGCTATATACGGGACTAAACGATGAGGAGAAGTAGAAAGACTCTGAAAATAATTGATAAGTGAAGTAAAGAAGATAAGTGAAGAATTTCCATAGAGCTGACTTTTAAAGAGCAACGATAATGAGCGCGGATTCATATCTAATCTGCGCGCTACGGCAAAATGTTTGTTGTCAAAGTCTATCGTATCTAAAAACTCCTGCGATTCAAAACTCGTATATTTTTTTAATTTTGTATATATTTCTTCCTTCATGAGTTCCTCCTATATGCCATAAAATGATTGCATGAAGTATATTCTATCACATTTCCTATAATAGATTAAGTATTTTTTTACGATAAGTCAATACAGTATATATAGAGAGGTAAGTATGCTATTGAGAAAGTAAAAAAAATAAAGCTTGGTCGCTACGTGGTCGCTACGCATAGAATTTTATACCTTTTATAGGTATTTAAAATATTAAAAAGCCCGTAAATAATGGAATTACGGGTATTTTATTGCAAAAAAAAATTGGCAACTACCTATTTTCGCTTACACTATCTTCGGCGTATCAGTGCTTAACTTCCT
>CAZXXI010000037.1:0-9540 GCA_964644815.1 uncultured Muribaculaceae bacterium | reverse complement strand
GTGTAACACCTTAAAATGCTAGTTTAAAAGACTTTTAAATGAGTCTTTTTTTAGTTTGAAATAATTTGGGTATAATATGGTATAATAGGGGACGAAAAAAGGAGATGTGTGGAAGTGAAGAAGATTTTAGTCGTCGAGGATGATAAAAGTGTCGCTAGGAATTTATGTGAATTGTTGTCTTTAAACGGGTACGAGCCAATAACGATAGATAACTTTGAAAATATAATGGACGAAATAGCACTTAAAAAAGCAAATTTAATACTTCTAGATATCAACATACCATGTATGAATGGACAAGCAGTTTTACAAAATATCAGAAAAACTTCGGGCGTTCCCGTTATCATGGTGACGAGTAAAAGCAGTGAAATAGATGAGATGCTCTCGATGAGCTTTGGAGCGGATAACTATGTCACAAAACCGTATAATCCTAATATCTTGCTCTTGAGAATCGCGGCTGTTTTAAAAAGAGTAGAGGGAATTGAAGAGATAAAGTATCGCGGACTAGATATAGATATGAAAAAAGGGTATATTAAAAATGGAGAACAGGAAATAGTGTTAACTAAAAACGAGATGATAATATTTAACTACCTTTTAACACATCAGTCTAAAATAGTGACTAGGGATGAGCTCATGACGGATTTGTGGAATAATCAGGAATATATAAACGACAATGCCTTGACGGTAAATATATCGAGATTGAGAGCAAAGCTTGCTGAGATCGGAATAGAAGATGCGATAGAGACTAGAAAGGGTATAGGGTATATTTTGAAGTGAAATTTTTGAAATATGTAAAAAGTAATCTCTTCGCCTATATTCTTTTTAGCATCTTTTATAGTACGATAATCCTCTTACTCATAGCTTTTAAATGTCCATGGGAACTAATTATTGCTGTTAGTGTTCTGCTATTTGCGTTTGTCAGCGTAGCAACTTTGGGAGACTACTTTAGGAAGAGAAAGTTTTATACATCTCTTTTAGATAATATCAGAGCTTTGGATCAGGCCTATTTAGTATTGGAGACTTTAGAGACACCGACGTTTTATGAAGGCGCTATGTTGTACGAGGCATTATACGAAATAGATAAGTCGATGTGCGAAAATATCAATATCTTAAAAGAGCAAGTGACCGACTTTAAAGACTATATAGAGATGTGGATACACGAAGTCAAGATACCTCTAGCGAGTTTAGCTTTGATGAGACATAACCATAAAGAGAAGTATGACGAAGAGAGCATAAGAGATATGAAAAGAATAGAGGACTATGTGGAGCAAGTGTTATATTATGTGAGAGCTGAAAATGCTGAGAAAGATTATCTCATAAAAAAGGTTTCTTTGGAAAAAGTAATGACGAATGTAGCTTTAAAGTATAAGGATGTCTTGTTGGAAGAGAAGATAGAGTTCAAAGTCGAGGGATGTGATATATTTGTCTTGACGGATGCCAAGTGGTTAGAATTTATCTTGAGTCAGATAATGGCTAATGCTGTAAAATATCGCGTTTTGAAGAGGGATTCTTACATCGAAATAAAGGGAGAAGATGACGAGGATAGATTTGTCTTAACGATAACCGACAATGGCATCGGAATACCCTCTAGCGATTTACCGCGCGTATTCGATAAATCTTTCACTGGGAAGAATGGTCGTGTAAGAGAGAAATCCACTGGTATGGGCCTTTTTATAGCCAAGAACTTAGTCTCTAAGTTGGGACACAAGATAGAGATAGATTCAGTCGAAGGCGAATATACGAAAGTAAGCATAACTTTTTTTAAAAACGAATACTATGACGTATTCTAAATATTACAAAATTGTAATAAATCGTTAGACAAAAGACGCGACATCGCGAGAGTTTAGTTATATGATTAGAAGCAGAAAAGAGGTGTATTTTCGTGGACACAGTGTTAAAAATCGAAAATATAGAAAAATATTATGGGAGCAGGTCTTCGCTTACAAAGGCGATAGATGGCATCTCTTTTGAAGTCGAAAAGGGCGAATTTGTCGCCATCATGGGTTCGTCCGGTTCGGGTAAGACTACTCTTTTAAACGTCATATCGACTATCGATAAAGTCACTTCTGGTCACATATACGTCGATGGTGAAGATATAACTAAACTAAAGGGAAGTGCGCTTGCACAGTTTAGACGAGAACAACTCGGATTTATATTTCAGGATTTTAACCTTTTGGATACTCTTACAGCATATGAAAATATCGCTTTGGCTCTTTCTATTCAAAACGTGCCATATAAAAAAATAGATGAGTGCATAAAGAGTATCGCTAAAGAACTGGATATTAAAGATGTGCTTCAAAAGTATCCCTATCAGATGAGTGGCGGTCAAAAGCAGAGAGTAGCTTCGGCGAGGGCAATCATTACTAATCCTAAGCTCGTCTTAGCGGATGAACCGACGGGAGCATTGGATTCGAAGTCAGCTAAAATGCTACTCGAAAAATTTAATTATATGAATACTGAAAAGAATGCTACTATCATGATGGTTACGCACGACGCTTTTGCATCGAGCTATGCTTCTAGGGTCATCTTCATCAAAGATGGCAAGATATGGAATGAGCTCATCAGAGGAGAGAGCAGCCGCAAGGAGTTTTTCGACAAGATAATCGACGTCATAACCCTTTTGGGAGGTGACTTGAGCGAATGTTAAAGCTAGCACTTAAAAATATCAGGAAAAGTTTTAAAGATTATGCGATATACTTTTTTACGCTAATCTTGGGAGTAGCTATCTTCTATGTGTTTAACGCTATAGAGAGTCAGACTGTACTTTTAAATACCACATCTTCGACACAAGAGCTTATTAAATTGATGATTAACATGCTCTCCGGAGTGAGCGTATTCGTATCTTTTATCTTGGGATTTTTGATAATCTATGCTTCGCGCTTTTTGATTAAACGCCGCAATAAAGAATTTGGTATATATCTGACTTTGGGAATGAGTAAAAAGAAGATATCGATGAGACTATTCTTTGAGACTTTGGCTATCGGCATAATATCTCTGATTTTGGGATTAGGACTAGGAGCAATCATCAGTCAATTCATGAGTCTATTGGTTGCCAATATGTTCGAAGCCGATATGACTAATTATGCATTTGTCTTTTCGTTCTCTGCGTGTGGTAAGACTCTCATATATTTTAGTATAATGTATTTGTTAGTCATGATATTCAATACGGTCAACATCAGTAGATGTAAACTCATAGAACTTCTTAACAGCAATAAATTAAGCGAAGAAGTAAAGATGAAAAATCCAGTCGTTTCGACTATCGTCTTCGTATTAGCCGTCATCGTATTGGCAAGAGCATATTACATGGTGACGAGTGGTTTTTTGGAATTAGATACGGCTGATAAGATATTCATACCTATATCGATGGGTTCGATAAGTACGTTTTTAATATTTTGGAGTCTATCCGGTTTGATTCTCAAAATAGTGATGAGTTTGAAGAAATTCTATTATAAGGGCTTGAACTGTTTTACACTTAGACAGTTTTCGAGCATGGTAAATACGATGATATTTTCGATGAGTATTATCTGTCTCATGCTATTTGTGACCATTTGTGTACTTGCCAGTTCGCTTTCGATTAAGAATTCGCTTTCGAAAAATTTAGATGAACTAGCTCCAGCCGATTTGGAGCTTTCGAAAAGAATCGATTATGATAGTGATAGTGCACCTTCGTACAGCGTAGAGCAACTGGAAAATTTCAATCTAGGTGTAAGAGATACTCTCTATAAAATGGATGTAAAAATAGAAGATATGTTTGAAGAGTACATCGAAATAGATATGTATAAAGTACCAGGGATTACCCTTTCTGTGGGGTTAGGGACGAAGATAGAAGACATCATGAAACAGTATAAGTTTTTATCTTATGATTCGCCTGAACAGTTTATAAAGCTCTCAGACTATAATCTCGTCGCCGAATTATATGGCAAAGAAAAATTTACTTTGAATGACGACGAATATATCGTCATAGCTGACTTCGAATCGCTCGTCGCGATTAGAAATGAAGTATTAGAGTTGGGTGAGGCTATCTCTATAGAGGGAAGAAATCTATATCCCAAGTATTCTTCTTGTCAAGATGGTTTTGTAGATTTATCTAGTAATCACATCAACGGAGGTATTTTCATCGTCGCAGATGAGTTGTTAAAAGAAGAATATAAGAGTGAGAATTATGTAATCGGGAATTATAAAAAGGGAATGAGTAATGAAGATAAGAGGACGTTGGAAGAATCTTTAGATGAGTTAAAGAAAGATTCTAAAGCAATGGCTTATAGGTTTCCATCGATAAACTCGAAATTAGCCATCGCGGATGCTTCGATAGGTCTCGGAGCTATGGTTACGTTTATCGGTCTATATTTAGGAATTGTATTTTTGATGGCAAGTGCTGCAATCTTAGCTTTGAAGGAATTGTCAGAGAGTACCGATAATAGAAATCGATATAGGATGTTAGAGAAGATTGGGGCAGATGACCACATGATAAACAGGGCTCTATTCAACCAAGTATTCATCTTTTTCATGACACCTTTAGCTTTAGCACTCATCCATTCTATTTTCGGTATGAAGTTTTCGATGTTGATACTCGAGAGTATCGGTACTAGGGGTCTTGTGACTTCAGTAATCATGACAGTCGCTTTTCTTCTCGTCATTTATGGAGGATATTTCGTGCTTACTTATTATTCCAGTAAGCGCATCATAAGAAATAGGCATTAGTAGGCAGTTATGAGTTATTTAGTAGCTATTAAGACGGCACTTTTGGTATTTCCTATCATCGCATTTATGTTCACCATGCCATATGTGATTAAACAGTATAGAAAGTACGGTTCGATAAACGGACTTAGAACGATAGTCGTCTTTTCTTTCATCCTTTATATGATAACAGTTTACTTTTTGGTAATTTTGCCTCTTCCGAAGTTGAGCGAAGTCACTAAACCAGTAGGGGATATGGTCCAGTTAATTCCATTTCAGTTTGTAGTGGATTTCTTCAAAGAGACGTCATTTGACATAGCTCGTCCTAGCACTTACTTGACTACACTCTTAGAGCCTGGTTTTTATACGGTGCTTTTGAACATCGTCATGTGCATACCTTTTGGTATGTATATGCGCTACTACTTTGAATGCGATTTAAAAGTCACTTTAAAGTGGTCTTTCCTCTTGAGCTTATTTTTCGAGCTCACTCAGCTGACAGGACTATACTTCATCTATCCCTATCCGTATCGCGTCTTCGACGTCGACGATTTATTGATGAATACGCTAGGAGGGTTAATAGGCTTTTATTTGGGAAATCTGTGTACGAGATTTTTACCAAGTCGCAAGGAAATAGATAGAGAATCTTTTGAAAGGGGGAAGATAGTTTCTACTTTTAGAAGGTTTACATGTGCATTTATCGACATGGTTATCTTCGGTTTTATAGCACTTATCGCGGTATTCTTTGTAAAACTCGATTACATATTTCTAGTAACGTTTATCATCTATTTTGCCGTCATACCTTTTTATATCGGTTCGACTTTGGGAGGAAAGATTTTAAAAATTAAGATAGTCTATGCCAATTGTGAGTTTCTGCGCAGCCTAGCTAGAACCGTATTTCTCTATTTGTATTATTTATGTCTGCCTTTTAAATTTTTAGAGTTCACGATAAAACTCGTCGGCATTCTAGGTTCTTCAGCAGCTATAAACATATTTATCTATATCGGATTATTCATCATATTCGTCACTTTTTATCTATTCAATATCATCTATATTGTAAAGAATAAACGTTCTTTTTATGATGAATTTTTAGGAGCGAAATACGAGAGTACGATTATGGAAAGTAAAGAAAGTGTTTGACAGAACTACTGAAAAAATGCAAATCTTCAGTAGATTTGTCAAAGAGGAAAAATAAAAGCCACATTGGAGGCTTTTATTTTGCTGTAATTATTAACGTTTTCTCTATTTTTTTAGAGTGTTCTAAGTCGTATAAGAAATCTAATACTTGTCTTTTGTCGCTTCCCTTCATTACTGCGCGCGGGTTTAATCCGATGCAATTCAGGATACTGAGTTGGTCGCGATAACTGAGGTGGTCTTTATGACGATTTTGGAGCCTCATTATTTCTTCTCTATGCGCTGGGTCTAAAGTTATGTAGCCGGGGTCTTCCCTTAAAAGAAGCTTGGAGATTAGCAAGCTCGCGCGTCTACCCAGCGGAGCGATTACTAATTCGTGTTTCTTTAAAAAGTCTTCGAAATTCTTAATCGTCGTTGGAGCAAGTTCTTCACGGTGGGCTAAAAAGTAGTCTTGTACCTCGTCGTAGGAGAAATCTTTGCTCTTCACGATGCCTATTTTTCTTTTCATGACGGCGATACTTATGAGAGATATGATTCTTGCGATTAAGCTTTCGCTCAATTCAGGATGGTATGACCGATTTATTTCTTTAAACGACAACTCTTTTTCGTGAACTAACTGGAACAGTTCTAAAGCGAGCTTTTTGTCGCCATAATAAGGTACGTCGTCGTCGCTTATCACGCGATAGAAATAGTCGAAATCTAACCCCTTAGGTTCGGTTTTGAGGCTTTTTAGCTGAATGCGCAGTCTAGAGATGATGTTATACATCTGTCCATAGTTAAAACCGTACTTTTGGGCAATATTTTCTATGGTCATAGAATTCTTATAGAAGTCGATTATAATCTGTCTTTCGAGATGACTGAAATATTTTAGGAGAGGTGCGATATCTTCATCGTAGAATACTTTGCCTTCAATTTCTCCGTTTGTATAACGTTTGATAGTCACTATTGCTTTGCGTATTTGGAATTTAACGGTTTGAGTATTGCAACCATAGGCTAGAGATATGTCTTCGAATGATTGTCCATTTTTATAAAAGAGTCTTAACCATTCATAATCCCTTTCTTCGATGGGAATGCGAACATCTTCCAAAAGGGAAAGTATTTCATCTCTATCGATGTAATCGGTGGTGTTCTTTTTAATGTGCGCTTTTTTTAGTTTGATGTTCGTAAGGCCCGTAGTACTGTTATGAACACATGAGGCATGAGTTGTCTTTAAAAAATCAGCTATTTCATTTATAGAGAGTTTTTTACCTTCTTCGTTATAGCGATTTTTAAAACCGTATTGTAGAGATATTATTTGGCGCATTTTCACAGTTAGAACATTAGCTGGTTCGAATGCCGTTATCTCGTGGGCGATGTCTTCGTCAGTCAATTCGACATCGTCGACGGCCTGTTTTTGGCAAAGCATTTTCAACTTACTTTTAAGTTTTATGAATCCGTCGGGCGTGATGCTATATTTTGAAGTAAAGCTTTCAGTCGATTTGGTCGCTATGTATTCCTTTAACATAGAACGGTTTGGTTCCTGGATTTTTTCGGCTGCACGTAGCATCTGTTCGTCGGTAAACTCGGGTTTCCAAACTATTCCAAAACGAACTTCATCGATGCGGCGAAGAGAATCGATTAGAAACTCGCCGACACTTTTTTTGGTTATGCTATTTTGAGAACGGGCATTTATAAGAGTGGCTATCTCTTCGTAATTCTTGTTTTCGAATAGGGAAAGGGCGACTATGGTGTTTGAAGGTTCATCTAAATCGACGGGGTGTTCACTTAAATAGCGGCGATAGATGTCAAAATCTAAACTCAAGTTGTTCGAAAGATTTTGGAAAATGCTCAAAGCTTTAGTCTTCGTATGTTCTTTAAATTTTGCGAAGTCATCTTTGTCCATGTGGAATTGTTTATGAAGTTCGAGAGGATTTATAGGTTCGCGGTCGAGACCGAAGTATATGTCTAGAAGTTTGACTTCTTCAGGCGTCATCTTACTAAGACATTTATCTCTTATTTTTAGATATATTCCCTTGGTAAGCGAGACGTTTTTGTTATACGAAAGACCGAAGTATAGTTCTTCTAGTTTGATATGGACGTAAGTTTTCATATTGCTATATTTCGTATTGGGGTATCTCTTTATGAAAACTCGTTTAGACATTTTGCCGAAGATGTGTAGGGCCATATCCCGGTGTACTTCTTCGAAATCTCCTTCCGCTTCCCTGAAAGCTTTCTCTAAATCTTTTAGAGGAATGTCGTCTTTCTCATAGAGGCCGAATTTTAGATTGTTAATCTTAGTTTCTAAGATGTTTCTTCTAGTAGAGGGTACTTCTATGTCTCCTAAGTATTCGCGTATCTTTTTTTCCATATGAGAAGATATGGTAACTCCATTTTCTTCGGCGATAGCTTGGACATCCGCGTAAGTTTTGCCTTCCCATCTTTTAGCGATTTCTTGATAATCTTTTAAAAACTCCTCTAAATTCATGTCTAAATCTGCATCGAGAATGGATGTCTTAAATTTTTCTTTAAGATTTGCTTGGAAACGTCTATAGTTTTCGCGTTCTCTAGCGATTTTTTCTCTAATTTTGGTCTTTATTCCTTTTTTCAGTTCGGAGAGCTCATCTTTAGGTATACCGTATTTAGTGGCAATAATGCTAGGTATATATTTCAGTTCTCCGAAGAGCATCTCTTTGCAGATAGCTTGTTCTAAAGGCGATAAGTCATCCCTTACGAATAAGTAGCCTATTATGTCATCGGGTGAGATAGGTCGAATGTTATATATATCGAGGTCGACATATCTTCTCAGTTTTGGAGTTAACATGCCGATAAAATTGCCATATTGGTCGTAAAGTAAGCGCATTTTATCCAGTGTTTTAACCTCTTTTTGGCGAATAGCTTCGCACGTTACTCCAAATTTTTTACCTATTTCTTCGAGAGTAGTGGTAGGTGTAGCGATGATATGGCGATATATTATGTAGTATTCTAATGGAGGTAGAGTAGATTTGAGGAACGCTATAAGATATACATCGGTGATATGGTCAGTCAAGTCTATATAGGAAGTGTCGGCATTGGGAGTCGTTTCTTTTAAGGTCCTATCGTTCGGATCGTCACCGAGAGGAGCGTCGATGGATACAGTGTTCAAAAGATAGTCACTTTTTAAAAGAGTTAACATCCTATCGGTTAGGTTCAAATCTTCTTTTATCGTCTCGTCGTCTTGAAGTCCATGTTGTCTGATGTAAGATGCATATTTGAGTTTTTTATCGATGAAATGGGATGGCCTTCGCACAGTTGTACCATTGTCGACTATACTTTTATGAATCTCTTGTCCTATCAATTTAGTTGCCCAATTCGCAAAACTTCCAAGTTCTTCGTTATAAGTCTCTATAGCCCTCAGTAGGCCGATTCTTCCTTCTTGAATCAAATCTTCTTTACTGTAAGAAAAACGATAATTTTTATTGTTAATAACTTTAAATATTAGCCCTTTGTTTATTTCTATCATCTTCGCTTTGGCTTCTTCATCGCCAGCGCGAACTCTACTCAAAAGTTCAGCATTTATATCTTGAAAATCTGGTTCATTTTTTTTCACGAGTATATTCACCCCTCTTTTGGGCAGTTATTATAACACTTTTTCTTTGCTATGTATATCAAAAAAAACCGCATGTAACGGTTACTTTTTATCTCCTTTTTTCTTAAATATTTTGCTCTTGATAGAGTTGATAGCTTTAAAATCTATTTTGAAATTAGGGAAGGTGTCGA
>CAZXXI010000036.1:0-9547 GCA_964644815.1 uncultured Muribaculaceae bacterium | reverse complement strand
TTACACTTTTTATTATATTGGATTTTAATTTTTCCGATACTTCTTGACTCTAACACAAACGCATGTTTTAGTTTCATGTGTTTGTTCTGCTATAACGGGTGATCTTTTGAATACTATTTATTTTTTGCGCTTTTTCTTGTTGCGTTTCTTGTTCGGCTTTTTAACCTCGGGTGTTGGCAATTCTTCAAGAGCTTTTTTCTTGTGTTCAAATAAGATGTCCGTCTTTAAAACGATGAACAAAAGAAGGGCGGTCAGAACTATGTATATGTATGAAGCATATTTGGTAACACCTAAAGCTATGAGGACGGAAGTGACTGCGAACGCTATATTGATGACGTATATGATCAACACTGTAGTCCGCGTCGAAAATTTCATCTTTAAGAGCTGGTGATGGAAGTGTTCTTTGTCCGGCGTGCCAATCGATTCGCCCTTTAAGAAGCGGCGGAGGATGGCGAAAAGCGTATCGAAAATCGGAATGCCTAAGATGACTATGGGTACTACTAAACTGTTGAAAGTGACGTTTTTAAATCCGAGAAGCGATATTATGGAGATTATGAAGCCCAAAAATTGGCTGCCGATGTCACCCATAAATATCTTTGCGGGTGGGAAGTTGTAGACGAGAAAACCGCATGTTGCTCCCGTCATGATGACGCTTAAAGTTATGTCCAAACCGCCTAGTCTATTGGTCAAGACGGCGATGACAGATATCGTAGCAAAATAGATAGTCGATATTCCCGAAGCTAAACCGTCGAGTCCATCTATCAAGTTTATCGCATTGATACAAGCGACGATGAAGAAAAGAGTCAAGTAAGGAGCAAGACCTCCAAAGTTTATGTAATAATCGAATAAGTAAACTTCTTTTAGCATGATGTTACCATAGAAGACGATGATTAGAGCAGCGATGAGTTGGCCTATTAGTTTATAGCGGGCTTTTAAGGGGTTTATGTCGTCGATAAAACCGAAGATGATAATGACAAAACTGGCGATGGTAATCGAGAGCATCTCGGTGGTGACTTGCCCGAAGAACATATAGCAAATTATAAACGATAAATAGATGGCAAGACCACCGAGCCGTGGCATCGGCTTTTTATGCACTTTGCGTTCATTCGGTATGTCCATGGCGTTCACATGGATAGCTACTCGTTTGCAGATGGGGACGAGTATTAAGCTTACGAAGAAACTCGCTAGAGCCATAAAGATTATGCTATGTCCGTTTACTACTAATGACATAAAATCACTCATTTCTTATAATTATTATACAACGAAACTTTAAAATTACAAATTATTCGTGGTAATTATTTGTAAAGAACGCGCCATAATAAGAGTGGTGAAAAATATGAACTTGAACGTCGAATATCTAAAAAAGTCTTTAAAGGGTAATCCCGACTTTATAGTAAGGGAATGCGATTCTGGAACAAAGGATAAAATATATGTAACTTTTTTTGAGAGTTTAGTCGATTCGGTAAACGTCGCAGAATATACAGTACAGATATTTAGAAGTTATTTGAACCTCCATAAAAGAGTAAAGTCGATTAAACCTTTAATCGCCGGTCCTAAGCTGTCAGTTATCCAGGGTGATGAAGAGATGTTTTATCTCATGGAAAACGGTTTTGCTCTGATACTCTATAGAGAAGAACGCTATGCAATCGAGGTCAAAGCTCCTTTGGATAGAGGTATCACGCTCAGCCAAACGGAACCGAACATGTATGGACCGAAAGATGCCTTCTGTGAAAACTATCAGAAGAATATAGGACTCATAAAGCGAAGGATTAAGAATAAGAATTTGCGCATCGAAGCTGTCGACCGCGGTATATATACGAAGACGAAAGTTGGTCTTGTGTACATCGACGATAAAGTTCACAAATATACGTTAGATAAGATAAAAAAAGTTTTAAATAAGAAGAAAGATGGAGAAGTAATAGATTCTTACGATTTGGTTAAAGAGTTGGAAAGAAGTAAGGTATTTCCGACGATTATAAAGACGGAGACGCCTTCGATAGTGGCAAGATTTTTATTAAAGGGTTATCTAGTCATAACGATAGATAATACGCCGTTTGCACTAGTCATCGATGCGAAGTTCGGCGACTTCATAAACATGTTTACGACCGATAATTTTGTCAAGATACTCCGCTATATATGCCTTTTCTTGACGGTGTTGACGCCAGCCATCTATATAGCGCTCGTCAATTTCGACCAGGAGGCTATTCCGACGTCGCTCTTGATAAGCTTTTCTTCTCAACGAAGCGGAGTTCCTTTCCCGGCCATCGTCGAAGCGACACTCATGTTATTCGTCTGCGAAGTCCTACGAGAGACGGATATAAGATTCCCTAGCAGTTACGGTAGCAGCGCTTCGATTTTGGGAGCTCTGATATTGGGTGAGGCGGCGGTCAATGCCGGATTTGTCAGCTCCATAATGATAATAGTCGTGGCCATATCTTTTATAACCAGTCTGATATTCACGGAGGTAAAGTTAGTCGCGTCACTCAGAATCATGCGATTTGGCTTTCTCTTTATCGCGAGTTTCTTGGGCTTATACGGACTATCGATAGCTCTTATAATGGTGCTTTCTATAATAGCAAACGTAGAAGTCAATGAAGGGAATTATTTATGAGAAAGATTATAATTATATTGATGGTATTGTTGTTGACGGGTTGTTACGATTATAATGAGTTAAACGATTTGGAAATAGTATCCTCTATCATAGTCGATAAGGAAGATGGTATGTATGTGACACACCTCGAAGTACTCGATACGAGCGATGATGCAGATACTGGTAGCTATTTTTTGACAGGATATGGCAAGACGCTCGAGTCATCTTTGAACAATGTATTTTTTGATTCGGCGATGAAGCCCTTTTATAGCCATATGAACGCGCTCGTTTTCAGCGAAGAAGTTGCCAAAGAAGGAATAGACCCCTTTTTCGATTATCTCATAAGAGGGACAGATTTTAGAAAAGACTTCTATCTCTATGTCGCTCAAGATGTCGACGATATATTGGAGTACGAGACTCAACCGAAGGAGTCGATTGGCGAGATATTGAAGACGAATACGCTTAAAAATGGTGAGCAAAATGGTCGTTATAAATCGAGCAACCTGCGCGAAGTTACTTATCACTATTTGAGAGAAAATCCATATATCATAGGAGAGTTTGCCATCGAAGATGAGACGATAATATTGACCGATTCTTATATCTTTAACGATAATAAGATGGATTTCAGAATAGAAAAGGAAGCGGCTTTATTAGCAAATCTTTTGGACCAAAAGAATAAATCTTTTAATATATATAACGATTACTCTTATACCATTCACGAGTTTAAGGTAGGTAAAGATATTAAGAAAGACAAGATAGAGATTTCTATCAAAGGTAATGCTCGCGTTACGAGTGCAGATGGCGATAACAGTCTTTCACCGGAAGAACTTTTAAAGCTTGAAAAGGACTTAAATAAAACTATCGAAAATGATTTTAAAGAAACGATAGCATATGCCAGGAAGATGGGCGTCGATATCTTTAATTTGAATTATCACTATTATTTACATTATCCCAAAGATGTAAAAGATGATACGTGGAAGGACATCGAAGTCGAGATTAAATCGGATGTCAGCATAAGTGAAAAGGGACTGTTGTTACATACGTTAGGAGGAAGCAAGGATGGAAAATAGGGAGGTTTTCTTTTACAGCAGAACTTTTTTCTGGGGTTTTGGTCTCTCTTTGATATTCAATATAACGGGAACTTCTTTTTGGATTTCGGAGCTAATCGGAATGGTTGTCGGCTTTTTGATATTAGCTATGATTAAAAGAGTAAGACCACATAAGACAGTCAAGATGGTAACAGGTTTTATGATAGCTCTTTTAGCTTGTGGTATTCTCGTCAATTTAGGAGGAACTCTATATCTTAGAAATACGCCTAATTTACTTTTGGGCATCGTCCCGCTTATAGCTGCGTTCGTCATGTCTTTGAACAAGAAAAAAGCCATGAAAAAGACGCTATTCGTGCTTTTTCTCTATTCGATGTTCATGACCATCACAGCCGCGGGCATATTGTCCCAATATTCTCATGTCGATAATGTATTACCGCTTACTCCAAATGCATTCGATATCATAAAGGGAGCAGTTATTTTTGTCCTCACTAGCGTTACCCCGGTCATATGTATGAACGACTTCGAAGATAGAAAATCGCTCTTATTAAATTATGCTTTATCGATGATATGCATATTGGGTATCTCTCTTTTGACGATGTTCGTGCTCGGTAGCAAAGAAGCTATGATGTACAGGTCACCCGAATATGGCGTATTAAAGAGAATCAAGATTTATGAATTCTTTAATTATGTGGATAATATTTATTTCGTGATTATGATAGTAGATTTGATAGTAATGATGGCTTATGGATTAAAGAACATGGATTTAGCTGGCAAGATAAAACCCACTATATGCATATTGGCAATATGTGGCATCGTATCTTTCGTTTGTACGCATACGTACATAATAACTTTCTTCTACGCCTATTTTCCGGTTCTCCTCTTTATCCTACTTATTGCGACACTTTTTCCTAAAAAATAGTTGTATAAGATAGTTAAGTTTTTACTAATATATTAGTAGGTGACTAAAATGACATTGATTCCAACTGTTGTAGAACGTACTAACAATGGTGAAAGAGCGTACGATTTGTATTCGCGTCTTTTGTCCGATCGCATAATATTCTTAAGCGGAGAAATAACTGATGAGACTGCGAATATCGTCATATCGGAACTTTTGTATTTAGATTCTTTAAATCACGAAGACATCTCTTTGTACATAAACAGTCCGGGAGGTTCGGTGTCGGCGGGATTAGCTATATATGACACGATGAACTTCATCAAGAGCGACGTTTCGACCATCGTCGTCGGCATGGCTGCTTCAATGGGAGCGTTTTTACTCGCGGCCGGCTCTAAAGGAAAGAGGTACGGATTAGAGAATAGCGAAGTGATGATTCACGAGGTTTTGGGAGGTACAGAGGGCCAAGCGACAGTGATTAAAATACAGGCCGATAGAATTCTCAAACTTCGCGACAAGATGAATAATCTATTAGCCAAGTTGACTGGTAAAAGCATAGCGCGCATCAATAAAGATACGGAAAGAGACAACTTTATGGATGCAAAAAGTGCAAAAGAATACGGTTTGATAGATAAGATTTTGTGAATATTAAAACTGTCGATAACATTTGAATTATCGACAGCTTTTTTAAATTTTATATTTTAATGAATAGCGTTCAATAAGTTGTTCGGAAGTAATTCTAAATTTTCCTTGGAAGTGCATCGAACTCCAGAAGACATAGTGCCTTATCTTCTCGGTGTCGGAGTGAAAGATGTCATCTAAGTAATCTAGACGAGCTTTAGTCAGCTGTGCACTTTGATAAAGGACACATGGGTTAATGAGCATTAAGTCTTTTAAACCGCTTTCTAATATGGTCTCTATCTTTTCTCTCATAGCGCTTTCGCGAAGTGAAAAGAACTCGGGAAAGGCTAAATGGATGATTTCTATCTCCTCATCGATTAACCCCAATTCTCGAAGTACGGTACACTTTTTTTCAAAGTCTTCTCTGTTAAAAACTCTATTTCGTCTATGTATATTAGCATTTATCATATATATCCCCTTTTCTTTCGGTTTTTTGCTGGGTATAATATATATTATTTTTAGCAAAATATCAAGTATTTTAACAACGCGATTAAAAAAACGCAGCTGTTATTTACTAAATTGCGTTTTTTTTATAATAAATTTGAAGTAAAACGGTTTATTTAATTCATTACTTTTTGATGAGTATGTGGTAATGGTACGCAGAATGGGTTTTGCCGTCTTTTTCATAGAAGTCCTCGATGTGATAAATGAACTCAATCTTAAAATCTTGGAACAATTCTTTTATCAAATCGTAATCGGCGTAGAAATGTGGTATGCCATATTCCGGTCCCTCTTCTAGTCTAACACGTGTATTTTCATCTACTAATGGCCAATCAGTTCGTTTAAAAGGAGCTGACTCTTTCGAACATAGGGTCAGATAACATTCGCCTTCTTTTTTTAAAACGCGATATAGTTCTATGATTATAGCTTTGATTCCTTCGGTATCGGTATGGGAGATGACGTTTCTACATAGTATTGCATCCATGGACTCATCTTCGTAGGGAAGTGCATGCATATCCCCTATTCGATAATCTAGTTTGAGGTCTTCGCTTTCGGCATAGCGCTTCGTATTTTCGATAGCTTCTTTTTCGATGTCGAAACAGTAGACTTTAAAGCCCTTTTTAGCAAACTGAATGCTATGTCTTCCAAGTCCACAGCCCAAATCTAAGAATGTATTTTTCTTTTGATCAGTCCATCTTGCTATGAGATAATGCGATTCTATGCTGGGTGTCGTCCAGAAATCTTTTTGGGCAGCATCGATGTTTTGCCAATTCCAACCTTGGGATTTTATCATATCTTTCACTCCTCGTAATGATCAGTTGTCTTTTTTGATGAATACGATAAATTTGCTTATTATGTAGTTCAATATGAGAATGACGATTTGGGATAAAAGTTTCATAAGTTTATCGTTCCAGCTCAGTAGACTGACAGTCAACCACATGAACAACATATCGATAAATAGAGTCAATACGCGAGCTCCATAGAACTTAGAGGCTTCTTCTAAAACTTTCGGATTTTTACTTTTAAAGACGTATTTTCTATTGGCGAAGAAAGCGAAGGTGACGGATAATACCCACGAAATTATGTTGGCGCATTGCAGTAGAAAGGCGTTGTCCGGGTTGAAAAAGGTTAAGACACATAAGTAATAGCTCGCGAGGCTAACGAAAGTCGTACATCCTCCGACGATGACGTAATTTATTATTTCTTCATATTTTTTATACAGTTCTTTAATTTTATCCATTAAACATTACTTCTTTCTAGTTCATTATAACATCGGCATATGGGCAATAGCAAGGAATTATTTTTGATGTGTAGAGTTCAGATGAGTAGCAAGTACTCTTTCCCATTTAGCCATGACGGTGGGTTTATCATATTTTTTCAGGCTAGTTATGGTATTCTTGCTAAAGCTTTTTATTTTTTTCTCATCCTTTAATAGTTCATCTATTCTCTCTACAAATTTTTCGGCATCTCTATCTTCGATTATGTAGCCGTTTTTACCATTTTCGATGATGTCACCTACTCCACTCGCCGTTTCGAAAGCGATGCAAGGTAGACCATAAGAGTTGGCTTCGAGGATGACCATCGGTAGTCCTTCGGTAAGAGAAGTCATCAAGAATAAAGATGATTGCAGATAATACTTTTTTTGTTCTTCTACAGTTAAGGAACCGGTGAATACTATTCTATTCTCTAGATTTAAAGATTTAGCTAAGGCTTCGAGTTTCGGCTTCTCTGTGCCGTCGCCGACGATGAACAGCTTAGCTTTTTTGTTTTCTATTTGAGAGAACAAAGAAATCATTTCATCTATCTTTTTGCCGGGCACTAGTCTTCCTATGCTTATCAAATTCGGCTCGGAAAGGGAACTCTTCTCGCGATACTTTTTATAATCGTGCAGATTGGGCATGTGGACGACTTCGGTATAATCGTTATGACCTTTTAAAAACTTCTCGTAGTCGCGAGCGAGTGTGGAAGTGAGAGCGAACAAGTAATCGATGTTTCCATACTCGTGTTGGAGGGTCCAAATATATCTTTTATTGTCGTTGTGGTGATGGTGTTCTTCGGCAATCGCGATGGCACCTTGGGGCTTATATTTCGATAGCAACTTACCGATTTGAATACTCGTAGAGACGAGCACTTTGCTCTTAGAGTTTTTAATCGCCTCTATCATGAGGAACCGTTTTAGAAATAATATTTTAGTCGATAATAAGCCTTCTTTGAACGTCTTAAACAGTCTAAAACTTCTCAAGTAGCTTAAGAATGCCTCTCTATTCGGCTCGCCGTCGTAGAGGTGGCGAACAGATATTTTGGGGTTCAACAGATAACTACGGTCGTCTTTTACTTTATAGAAGACGACGATTTCGACGCGGTATTTATCTATAAGCGCGTTTGCGGTTTCGATAGTAGCAGTTTCTATTCCACCGATTCCCAGATGGAGATTGAAAAACGTTATTTTATCCTCTTTTTTTGTAGATTGGTGAGGCGATTTAAATCTATAGAAGCTATCTAAGAGATAAGAGAAGTAGAGGACGACATAGATGGAGACGGCAGGGGCGATGTAGACGTGACCGGCGAAGGTGGCGATGCCGACGGTTAGAAGGATGGTCATAGTGAAGAAGAACAGTTCGACACTCAGTTTTCCTTTCAACTTTATGAACATATAGAGTGTGTAAAAGAACGGAGTTATCCACAAGATAACAGCTATTCCGCCTAGATGAAAGAAAGTATCTAGAGGGTCCATCTCTATCAGTTTTTCGACGTAGTATTCGTCTATTCTATCGGTGCGCGAGAAGCCCATGCCGAAGAGCATGTAGCCTGACTTGTAGTTATCTTGAAAAATTTTATAAGTATTTATCGCATAGACGTCGCGGTGGCTGAGAAGCGGAGCGAAGTATCTGCGCATGAACTGGATAACTTCGTTGTCTTTTACTTCGTCTTCTATTTTTTCGGTTAAGTCGGCGATTTCTTTTTGCTGTTCAGATGAAAGAGCACTCTTGAGGTTCATGGCAGAATAGTTCGTACACATGATGGCGACGACTACGGCAAACATGAGTCCTGTGATGAGGACGTTTCGATAGTTCTTCTTTTTTTTATAAAAGAAAGCACTTAAGAATAGTAGAAAAGAAATGATGATGATGCCGAACATGGTAACTTTAGTGCCGATTAAGCTTATCATGTAAAGAGTCGAAGCGAATATTATGGCAAGCACTAGGCGATTAGTCTTCAAGAGTTTATAGACGAACGGAAATAACAATAGAAGAATCGTCGATACTTCGTTCGCGGAGTAAAACCAGCCAACGGAACCGGCGTAGTCGTTTATGTATGAGTTGAAGTTTATTCCTAGCACGGTCGGTATTATGACGAGAAGAGTATAAACTGCGATGCTGATGAGCATTATTTTATCGAGCTTTGTTCTATCAAAACCTTGGTCGTCGAAAAGGTTTAAAAGGATAAAGAACATCGCCGGGAAGTAGAAGAATTTAACTAAGTAATTGAGTTCTACTTTGAGATGAGTTAACGTAAGCAAATCGAGCTTGAATAAGAAGTAAGCTACTGTATAGAGGAAACAAAAACCGAAATATATGATAGAGGCTTTTTTAAATTTACTCTTGCTCTTAAAGAGGACGTATATAGCACCTATTACGAGCATTAGACCTTTTATCAGCATACCTAAAGATAGTTCAAAGTCGGTCAATCTTCTAGTTAGACTCGATATCAAATCCAGTATGGGAAGTATGAAGATAAATATATAAAATATGTCTATCAGTTTATAGTTCTTTTTAGTCATCTTTCGTCACTCTTTTCAACAATAACAGTGTATCAAAATAGAGGGTCGTTGTCCATATTTATCGCTTTTAACATAAAAAAGAAGATTATCTTTTTTAATCTTCCCTTATATCA
>CAZXXI010000035.1:3925-9630 GCA_964644815.1 uncultured Muribaculaceae bacterium | reverse complement strand
AGTAAAAGGATAATGATAATCAAAGAGAAGATTAAAAAATCTTTTTTTGACATCTTATCACCTCCTCTCTATTAAGAAAAGAGGCATCACCCAACTATCAAATGTTCCAAGCATATTATAACAAGCATTCGTTCCTGATTCAATAATTTTATAGGAGTTATACAAAATATGAAAAAAGCTAAAATCCTTTTTTACTTAATACTAATAATATTTATTTTGATACCAATAATTATTTATTTTAGTCCATTTCTCTTTAAATATAAGTTTTTTATTTTAACTATAATTGGACTTGTAATATATTTTATCTTAAGAATTTTAGGAGTTAGTAACGAAACTTTAGGAATTAATAAAAATAATACTTTAAAATCTCTAAAAAGAAATCTTCCTATAATTTTTATTTTTATTATAATGATTTTTATCGCTAAACTAATGGGGATTGATAGATTTACTCCGAATGAAAGTTTTATATTTTATATTTTCTATATCTTTGTATCATGCCCGATTCAGGAATTCCTTTATCGTGGATTATTTGGTTATTTTAACCAAGAATTGATTAAAAATGAATTAATAGTATTGTTTTTATCAAGCTTCTGTTATTCTTTTGTACATATAATTTATAAAGATGTCTTTACTTGTATTTTAACATTCGCTATGGGAATAATATGGTATCGACTTTATAAAAAAGATAAGAATCTTATTGGTGTATCTTTAAGCCATATAGTGCTGGGTATATTAACAATATCTTTAGGTATTATAAATTAGAAATAGTTGTTGAACGTCCTCCCCTTGGGCACCAAATTGATTGATACTCGAGCTTCGAGCAGTAATATAACGCACTTGGATAAAAGTGCTTTTTATTTACAAAGACATATATAAGTGTTATAATACCAGCTACTTAAGGGGGATTACATGAAATTGAGTGACGAAAGCGTATATAAACTTTTTAACGAATGCCTATTTTTAGAAAGCGAATTGAGTGAAGGATTTCCGATAAAAGATTTTTCTTCTTTCCAATCGGTAAGCGCTCCATCGAATTTGACGGTATATTTCTCAAGTGAACGGCTAAATGCCAACAAAAAAGAGATTATGACTCTCATCGACTCTTTACCCGGTTTAACTGAAGGAAATTATTTAGACCAGCTCTACTGCGACTGTTCTGGACAGAAATGGTGTGACGACATCGAAACCATAGACCAATTGATAATGCTTGCCGGTGCCTGCGGTCTGATCACTGTAACAATAATCGAAGAGCACGTATTAGTGAAAAGAGACCATACCAAAGATGCACTCCCCGTCGAGGGACAGCGCCCATACTCTTTTCAAATTCGCGAGAAAGAACTTGTACTCCGCGACGCAGAGCAAGAAGCTTTATTGGTGCAAAATAGAGAACGCATAACTTCAGAATTAAAAGAATATATCGACTTTATAAATATCGGTCTCGGCTTCTTCGGGATTAAAGCAGTTATTTCGGAAGTCGAGAAAAACTGTCTGGAATTTTTTGAAAAAGAAGTCAAAATAGCTAGTAAAAAATTTGAGGATGCCGACGGTTTAGTAGGCTTAAATGGTCTACTAGGCCAACGGCTATACAGTGAATTTCGGAGTTCCACTGGAGCTTCTATTACTTACGTAGTAGACGACAATAGACACATCTTTCTCTCGGACTCTCCTACTGTCGACTACCGAATCGAACTAACTTTAGATGTCGCGACTAAAAAGATAGAAAAAGCCCTCTTGTTTACATCGGATAGAGACGCCGATTACGTTTTAAAGAGACTCGAAATATCGCCTACTGAAGTCAAAGCGAGTCTCAATAACCAATTCGGACCTTTCGGCAATTATGAAGATGGCATCGAAAGAACTATGCATTATAGGACTGCCTTTGACGACTATGGAAGTTCTATCTCTATGACCGAGCACATTTGGCCAAATGAAGGAGAAGACACCGGTCACAACTTAACTAGCGACCTAAAGAGCATCTTACTCGATGGAAAAGTATTGATAGAAGGACTGACAGCACTTTCTTTTGAAAACCTCGCCTCCTCCATCGCAAGTCATCCTAGAAATAGAGAACTTCTAACTTTCACTCTAAAAAGCTTAGATGAGCAACTGCCGGGCGTTTCCGAATTCATCAAAAGAGAATTTTCTCTATATGATAGGCTCGTAAATCCACAAAAAGGTTCTTTACCGACATACGACAAACTTGCCAACTACGTCGTCCAATCGTGCATGCACTACAGTTGTAATATAATAAAGAAATCTATTGACTTTTAATCGAACTTTTCTGTTCGATTTTTTTCATATTTAAGAAAACGCTCGGCTGTGATATAATCGTTTTAAGAGGCGAGAAAACTATGAAAGGTACAAACATATCACTTTCGTTTGGTAACGAAGTAATCTATAGCGATGCCGAATTCAACATCGAAAAAAATTCTAAAGTCGGTGTCGTCGGCGTAAACGGTTGTGGTAAGACGACCCTCTTTAAAGTGCTTTTAAAAGAAATCGAACTCGATTCAGGCACGATTACTATGATGAACGAACGCCTAGGTTATTTACCTCAAGAGATAAACTTTTTTAAACCGGACGAAACTGTTTACGAGTACTTGCTGAGCGCAAGACCGATTAAAAAACTAGAAGAGGAACTCGCTACCATATATGAAAATCTGACCACCTGCTCACCTAAAGAGGAAAAGAGTCTTTTAAAAAAAGCTTCCAAAATACAGGATGCTTTAGACATTTTAGACCAATACAACGCCGAAGATGCCCTTCTCGATTTAGTAGAAAATATGGGCATAACGACGGATATGCTCGAACAAAGAGCACTGACGCTATCCGGTGGTCAAAAATCTACTGTAGCTTTCGCGCACTTATTATTTTCCAATGCCTCTACCCTACTTTTGGATGAGCCTACCAACCACATAGATGCTACTACTAAAGATTTTATCGTCAACTATTTAAAAGATTATGCTGGAACTTGCCTGATAATAAGCCACGACATCGATTTTTTAAACGCCATCGTCGACAAAATAATGTTTATCGATAAAACGACTCATAAAATTAAAATGTACGATGGCAACTATACCGCTTTTAAAAAGACTTATGCCAAAGAAATGGCTGCTAAAAACGCCCGCATCGACTTGCAAGAAAAGGAAATAAAAAAGCTCGAGGAAATCGTCAAACGCGCTGACCAAGCTTCGCGCACTAACCATGCCTTGAAGCGTCTAGGAGCATCCCGTAAAATCCAGTTAGAAAAAAGACTAGCTGAACTCGAAACGCGCGACAAGATTTATCGCAAAATCAACATCCGTTTCACGCCAACCCGCGAAATCGGCAAAGTGCCTTTAGAAGTCAACGGCCTATCTTTCGCCTACCCAAATAAGACCAATCTCTATGACAATCTCTCCTTCAGCCTTATCAAAAATGAAAAATTTCTCATCGTCGGTGAAAACGGCATAGGTAAGTCGACTCTCCTTAAACTATTGACGAAAAAACTCACTCCTAAAACCGGTTCCATCACTTTCAATTCCAAAGCTGACATTGCCTACTACGCCCAAGAACTGGAAATACTAGACCCCGAAAAGACCATCTTTCAAAACGTCTATACTCCAGCTTATAATGAACCCGAAATACGTTCCATCCTCGGCAACTTTCTTTTCAGTAACGACGACATCTATAAAAAAGTCGAAGTCCTCTCGCCAGGGGAAAAAGCGCGCGTAGCCCTTTGTAAAATCATCATGACTAGAGCAAACTTTATCATTCTAGATGAGCCTACGAACCACTTCGACCCCGAGACTCAAAAAGTAATCGGCGAAAACTTCAAAAACTACGCCGGTACTCTCATTTTGGTCAGTCACAATCCGTCCTTCGTCGAAGAAATAGGTATCACCCATATGCTCATCTTACCAGATGGAAAAGTTCTCGACTACTCGCGCGAACTTTTGAACTATTATTACTATTTAAATACCGATTTATTATAATATGTCCATTTTTTGCCAATACTAAAAGAGGTGAAATATATGGACAATTTTTTTGGTAAACGGACAGATTTAATTATGGAAAGAACCCATCAGAAGTTCTCGCTCGCCGATTCTGTCGAAATAAAAAAGAGTAAAGAACGCGGACACACATATCATACGCTGATTTACTCGCGCTTAGTTTCTGACGAAGAACTGATAGAAGTTCTCTATTCTGAAATGTCGTTTTTCCTAAATAAAGAGGATCTTCCGCCCAAATTTCACGTCTTCGTCGTCGGCATAGGAAACGACTCCCATACAGCTGACTCGATAGGCCCAAAAGTACTCAAAAGCCTTCATATAAATGCCCATTTAAGAGACCTATCTCTTTCTGAGGGCGACATCATCGTTTCGAGTTTAGAACCGGGCGTCTTAGGTGAAACCGGTATTGAGACTGCCCGCATCATCGAGAGTGTCAAAGACGAAATAAAGCCCGACGTAATATTTATAGTCGACTCTTTTGTTACCGAGACACCGGACTATTTGAATCGTTCTATCGAGCTTACCGATGAAGGACTCATCCCAGGCTCCGGCATAAAGTCGAACACTTCTTCGATATCTTTTGAGACGATGGCAATCCCCGTCATTACTATCGGAGTTCCGACCGCGGTGGAGTTATCTTTACAATCCTCTTTTGGCGAACAAGAACGCACTTATCTTTTATCGACAAATGACATCGACGAATATACAGAGCACATCTCTAAAGTTATTGCCAGTGCCTTAAACAGATTATTTCAAAGATAAAGTGACGCCTTTATAATAGTGTTGCAATATAGCATCATATTTAAAACCTACCGAAGCCATACCTTGGGCTCCATATTGGCTCAATCCGACACCATGTCCATAACCGCGCGTAGTGATGTTTAATCCTGTAGAAGTCTTAACTATGTCGAAGTCTGCACTCCTAAGCCCGAGCAGATTTCTGAATTTGACACCGCTGTAGAGATGACCATCTATTGCAATGTTTTCTACTCGCCCACCTACCGTTTTTCCCAAAATTTCTATCGACGACTCATAAGAAACGGGTATTCCTAATTTAGCCGAGATATCGCTATAGGATAAATCTATCGATTTTACAAAAGACGGATTATTCTTATCATATGAACTCTCAACTGAGACTAGATAAGGGAAAGCATTGCTCCAGACGTTTTCGGCGTTCTCCGTTTTGCCATTACTCGTCGAATGGTATACGACGTCGATTATCGCTCCATTATAAGTGATATACATGCCTTTAGTGCTCAAAACAGCCGTTTTAATCTTCTGGTAATAAGTATTGAAAAGATTTCCCCACATCGCTTTCATGCTCTCGATTGACTTATAGTTTTGTGTGCTGGAATTATCGGTGAGCATACCGCCTCTTTCCATCATCTTTAAAGCATAAGTTCGAGCGATGATGGCCTGTGTCTTTAAAGCTTCAGTATGAAACGAAGCCGGCATCTCTGCGCTCACTACTCCTATCACATACTCCTCTAATTCGATTTTCTCTATTTGACCACTTGCCCTTTTAACTGTTACATATATGTTATCATCCTTTTTCTCGTGTTCTACGCTTTCTTTTTTTTCTTCTGCATTTGGCTTTGAACTGTTGTTTTCTGCTTTTTTATTGGGTATTGTCGCTACTTGGTTAGTCCTATTTTCATTTTTTACGACATTTTCTTCTTTCTTTTCGCTATTAGCGATGTTCTTATCAGCCTT
>CAZXXI010000035.1:0-3915 GCA_964644815.1 uncultured Muribaculaceae bacterium | reverse complement strand
GCTTTCGGTAACTCGATATCTTCTATAGATGGAACCTCCTCATCCATCAAAACTACCGAATTTGTATATTGGGGCGACGTCTCTATGCGCTGTGCCCCCTTGATTGGATTAGTAAATACTAACGTCCCTATCAAAAGCCCACCCGATATCAAAGCGACTTTTGTACCCTTGAAGTCTATCTTATTTTTCTCTATAAACTCTTTAATTCCTTCGTTTAATCTCTTCTTTTTATCTTTAACTCCCAGTTTTCCAAATTCTTCATCAAAATTTAAAAAGACGTACAGCGTCTCCTCTCCATTTTTCTTTTCTATTAGATAATCGTAAATCATAAAATCACCTAATATTATGTTTCACTGTAAGTCTAAAATTATTACATCATAATTGCATTCTTTTGTAATCTATATTAGCTAATTTAGCTTGTCGACATAAATCCTTAGTTTGCAAATTATACATCTTACCGTCTTTTTTCGTATGTGTCCCACACTGTCTAAATTCAAAATCGACGTTCTTCCTCACACACTGTTCTCTGATATCGAGTGCCCAATCGTAGTTAAACTCTCGCGCCGAAGCGTCCGATTCCCCTCCGACGACCACTAGCTCTATGTCGTCTAAATACTTCTCTATATCGATTCTTTCTAACAGCGGCTGGGCCGTAATACACTTGTGCTTTATCGGTAAATCTTTGAATATGGCCAACTTATAGTCGGCATTCTTTTGATTTTCGATAGTACAACACACGACCACGTTATCATAGCCGTCATCCCAATCTTCCAGGATACACTTCATAAATCTGTCGATTCTCTTCGTCAGAAATAGAAAAGTACAATCTGGACGGCTCTTTATCATTTCCCAACATTCACTTCTCCACTCATCTGCTTCAGCGATTAAGAAATCGGTCGAAAAACACAAGTAAACGATACCCGATTTCATCTTGTAACTTCCATTTTTAAGTTTTTCTATCGGCTTAGCAAAATCTTTCGTCTTCGATATCTTGCTCGTATCGACATTTCTTTTAAAATCGCCCTTATGAACATAGCAATGCAAACAGCCTTCGCTACATTTAATACAACCTCTCCAAGGATTCCACATAGCCATAATCATTCACTCCTAAACTGTTTAAACGACATAGTTAAAGCAATCGCTACCATGACTCCAGCACTTACTAAATTTGGCACATCGCTTCCCGTTCTTTCGATATCTAGTACTCTTGCACATACCGGATTTGCAAATATCGTAACAAACGCTAAACAGAGTAAACATATAGATACCTTATATGAGATAGCTATCTTAGTAAATGTACATATCAAAACAGCTGTCCATACAAAAACATAGACGAATGTTGCAATAGAAAAACCACCTATCAACCAGTCAGTACCATTAATTTGATTGACAACAAACAATAATAGGTAAGTAAGTCCTGTAACGACAAATGCCACTTTCAGAAATTTATATTTATTATTTTTTAGATAAAAAGGCAAACTGGTTAAAGAGAAAGCCATCGCAATTCCTATCGCCACTATCCAAAACCAAGATAGTCGCTTATCTATCGCCAAACTGCATATAAAGCAGGCGACTAATCCGATGATATATCCGACATTTATAGCGATAAACGCCCACTTCTTTATAGCTCTATACTTTTGTATTTCTCTTTTTTCTTTACTCATCGCTTCGTCATCACATGCCGTAAAAAATTCGTGCTCGGAAATGTCGAGTTCCCTACAAAGATTAGTAATCATGCTGATGTCGGGATAAGTGACTCCTCTTTCCCATTTCGATATGGTGCTGGGAATCGTAAATAGCCTTTTAGCCAATTCCTCTTGAGTTAAATTTGCCTCTTTTCTCTTTTCGGCTATATATTTGCCGAAGCTTTTTTTATCTTGCATAAAATACTTCTCCTTTCAAGAATTATTTTATTATCTATAACTCACGCCTACAATAGCTTGTTAAGCTACTTTACTTTTTGATAGGCAATTCTAGGCGTTCCATCTTCGACAAATATCGTTCCACATCTTTGGTAACCGGCTTTTTCTAAAAGATGCTGCATAATCTTATTATCCTCGTGCGTATCGATTCTAACGTTATCTATTTTACTCTCACAGTAGGCCAGGCATGTAAAGACTATACCTTTTTCTTTGCCATTACTAGCTACTCTGTGGATGACACCGTATTCTTCGTCGTTTAACCAACTGCCGTCTTTTATGACAGCATAAGTCGGTTCTTTGCCGAGGATGAGTGCGAAAGTACCACATATCTCTCCGTCCTTTTCGACGACATAACTGTTGCCACTTTCGATATCCCTTTTTATCGTCTCGATAGGTGGATTATTATTCCCCCACTGCGTAGGATTGCCATTCAATCTCATCTGTTCTCTTGCATATTCATAGATACCTAATAGAGCATCTAAATCCTCATTTGTCGACTTTCTTATATTCATATTTTCCTCCTCAGATTTGATATTACTATGAGCAAGTAATTAAAAATTGAAGATTTTTCGACACCGCTGTACCTTTTATGTCACTGTCATAATCTTCGTAGACGTCAATCACTTTAAGGCCCACGCTCCGACAGCATTTCTCCACTTCTTCGATAGTAAATATTCTAAAAGTATGTGAGTCGACATAACTCTTGTTGTCAACTTCAAAGACGATTATGCTTTCTTCTATTTTTGAGTCTTTATCATAATTCCACTCCATAATCCTGGTCATACCGTCAAACGAATCGGTTTTGCTTCCCGAACTTTGAGGATTGTGCAAGTCTATTATTATCTTGCCATCTTCCCTCAATATATTTTTTAGATTCTTTAAGCCTCTCTTTAACTCATCTGTATCCTTCAAATGATTAAAGACGGCGAACATCGAAATTATGATATCGTATTTTTTATCTATATTTATATCTAAAACGTTTTGTAAATATAAGTTACTCTTTAGTCTATTTTTGGCTATCGCGAGCATCTCTTCATTTAGGTCTAACCCGTCTATTTCAAAACCACGTCTAGCTAATAGAGCAGCGTGTACTCCGGTCCCACAACCGACATCCAAAATTTTATCGTTCTCTTTTATAAATTTTCTTAAGAATTGCGTCTCTCTTTCATAATCTTTATTTTGATAAAATTTATCATAATATTTAGCAAATTCTTTATATTCCATATTACCACTTTCTCATTTCATCGTTTAAAAATTTAACGATATTTTGTATACTTATGATACAGCTTAATTATACTAAATTATTGTGTTGTTTACCTCATTTTTAAAAGAAAACACTGTTTTTAGAACAGAATTTTAACTTAAAAATTATTTTTTTTGCAATTAACAACTTATTTGATTCTAACTGCATAGAATTCTGCCGGATACTTTAATAGGAATTTTTTTATTTCATCTGTTTCATCTTTATTAAATAATTTTTTCTGGAAATGAATTTAATTTTACTTCTTTTATTAATTTTATGCTTTTTAGTTTATTCGAAACTTTCATAAACATCTCCCTCAAAATCATATCAAATATTCCAACAATTTAAAAGCCTCGAATTTTCTTTCGAGACTAAAATGAAGCAATAGTACCTACCATATTTTATATTAAAGAAAAGGTACCTATTTTTAAACAAACCAATTGGTTCGCATCATACACTCATGGTGCCCTAAAGGAGGACGTTTAATAACTTTTAAGGCTTAATACTATTTTAATATCTTTCAATTTTCTTAATATATTTTTCCAAATCGATAATAGAAACCCTATTTATAAACTCATCAATCATCTCTTTAGGTAAAATACAATCTTCATAAACTTTTCCAGAATAATATTCACATGGATAGTTGCACATGCCATCTTATTATCTCCTTTCAGCAAATTGATATTGTCAATCTGCAAGTGTGTTTACTAAATTGACACTTTATTTAGTTTCAATTAGATTTTTATTTAA
>CAZXXI010000034.1:970-9744 GCA_964644815.1 uncultured Muribaculaceae bacterium | reverse complement strand
TTCACCATTCGGAGAAATTGATTTTTTTATCTTATCCATTCTACCATTTAAAACAGCGGTATCATAACCAGATAAAACGACACCATTAAGTATATATAAATCATTGCGTTGCTGATAAGGTTTATTATTTTTTTTAGCCTCAAAAGACTTTTTCAAAACTTTTTTATTACCTTCTCCACTTTCATCAACATACATAATCAGTTTATCCCTATTAATAGGAAGCCTATTTATGATTTTTGGAGAATCACGCCACGTGTTTCTCTTTTTTTTGTTTTTTTCTTCATTTACTGTACTACTCACCATCATATACCCTCCTGATTAATAAACATTAGAATAATTATAGCATAAAATACTAGATTTTGACTATTAATCGTATGCATTTTTTTATTAAACATCTATATTAAAATCCTTTATTTAAAGAATATGAAATTTGCGTAGCACTTTGCAGCTCTACAAATTACCTAAATAAGATTTAAAAATACTTTTGAAATTTTCAAATACTCGCAACCTACTACTTAAACAAAAAAACGAGAGCCAATTATTCATGACTCTCTTCAGGGGGTTTTGGTTGACTATATTTTTCCAATAGAAAGATATAGTCGAGGGTTGCATGACATTACAAATAATACCATGCTATACCAATAATACTTTAAATTTATTGTTTTGTCAATCTGAATTTTTAATAAATTTATCTTTTTCGACCATGTTGACTAATAAATGTAAATGCTTCGTGAATTGACAATTATTTTACCACAATGCTGACGATTTTATTAGGAACGACGATAGTTTTAACGATTTCTTTACCTACTAAATACTTCTTGACGTTTTCATTGGCAAATGCTTTTTCTTTAATAGAATTCTCGTCTTCATCGTTCATAACTGCTATACTTCCGCGGAGTTTTCCGTTTACCTGAACACCTATTTCATAAGAATCAGTAACTACCTTAGCGGCATCATACTCTGGCCATGAACTCTTTGTAAATTCTTCGCCAAGTTTACACATTTCGTTTATCTCTTCGGTGATGTGAGGTGCGAGAGGATTCAAAAGCTGCAGTATGATTCGATAGTCTTTGCGTGAGATGCTTTCCTCTTTATCGTAAGTATTCAAAAGTATCATGAGAGCGGATACGGCAGTATTAAAGTTCATCGTCTCGATATCTTCAGTAACCTTTTTAATGGTCCTATGGATATCTCCTTCCAAAGCCTTTGTATACTCCTCGCTGTCGTTCAATTTATTTTGCAATTTATATATTCTATCCAAGAATTTCTTACAACCTTTAAGACCGTTTTCACTCCAAGAAGCATCTTTAGAGTAGTCCCCGATGAACATCTCATAAGTTCTAAGAGCGTCTGCTCCGAAATTCTTGACTACGTCATCCGGATTTACGACATTTCCTTTGCTCTTGCTCATCTTCTCATTATTCTCGCCCAAAATCATGCCGTGAGCTACGCGTTTCTTAAACGGCTCTCTAACCGGTACGATACCTTGGTCGTATAAGAATTGGTTCCAGAATCTCGCATATAACAAGTGTCTCGTCGCATGTTCCATACCACCATTATATAAGTCTACTTGACCCCAATACTTCATCGCTTCTTCGCTTGCTATGCCGGTCTCGCACTTCGCATCCATGTAGCGAATCCAATACCAACTAGACCCTGCCCAGTTTGGCATCGTATCCGTTTCTCTCTTAGCAGGACCACCACACACCGGGCAAGTAGTATTGACCCACTCTTCGACTGTCGAAAGTGGACTCTCGCCGTTATCCGTCGGTTCATAAGAAGGCACGTCGGGCAAGATAATAGGAAGCTCACTTTCGGGAACTGGTTCCCAACCGCACTTCTCACAGTATACCATCGGAATAGGTTCTCCCCAGAAGCGTTGTCTAGAGAAAATCCAGTCTTGCAATCTATAGTTGGTTGTCTTCTTGCCAGCACCTTTCTTTTCCAAAAACTTAATCATCTCAGCGATGGCTTCTTCTTTGTTCATACCGTCCAAGAATCCGGAGTTGATGTGTACTCCATCCTCGGTCATAGCCATATCGCCCTTTATCGCACGAATTGCATCGTACTTATGGGCATTCGTACTCATCTCTTCGACTAACTTATCTCCATCTATCCACATGACCTCTTGTAAGTCGGCTTCTTCCTGGCTGCGGTCGATGTTTTCTAAATCCTTGAGTTTACCTACTACAGTATGGCAAGTTATGTGTCTGTTGACGTCTTTATGAGCAGCGAAGAAGTTGTCGAAATAGATGAATTCCATTTCCTTTTCGATTTCTATATCGTCGTAACCGGTCTCCTCGATAATCTCTCTTTTCGCAGCTTCGATAGGAGTCTCATCCCCTTCGATGCCACCCATGACAAAGTTTACCCAACCGAACTTCTTATTTTTAACCGCTAAATACTTATCCTCTGTCGGATGTTTAATACAGGCGATGACGACTTCTCTATCCGTATAAGGTTTATCTGGCCTAATCTCCGAATCTCCCGTACCGACAAAATTCTTAGCGATTACTTGGATTATCGGAATATTGAACTTTTTAGCAAAAGCATAGTCCCTCTCGTCGTGGGCAGGCACCATCATAATCGCACCCGTTCCGTAGCTAGCTAAGACGTAGTCCGATATCCAGACTTCGACTTCGACGTCGTTGACGGGGTTTATCGCCGTTAAACCTTGTATCTTGACTCCCGTTTTATCTTTCGTCATATCCGTTCTTTCAATTTCGCTCTTGTGTCTAGCTTCTTCCTGATAAGCCCTTACCTCGTCGATATTCGCAATTCTGTCTTTATATTTCTCTAAGAATGGATGTTCTGGTGATAATACCATCGCCGTCGTACCGAAAAGCGTATCGCATCTCGTCGTAAACACAGTTAAAACGTCATCCGTATCTTTTAGTTTAAAGTTGACTTCTGCTCCCTCGCTCTTTCCTATCCAGTTTATCTGTGCTGTCTTAATTTTATCTAAGAACTCCGTATCTTTTAAACCTTCTATCAAAGAGTCGGCGTATGAACTCATCTTGAGCATCCATTGGTTCTTTAACTTCTTAGTAGTCTGCGTTCCGCATCTCTCACATACTCCACCAGCAGCATCTTCATTCGACAATCCCGTCTTACACTTAGGACACCAATTTATCTCTTTCTCAGCTTTATAGGCTAATCCTGCTTTATAAAACTGTAAGAATTGCCACTGTGTCCATTTATAGTACTCTGGGTCAGTCGTCGAAAATTCGCGCGTCCAATCGAACGATAAACCTAAAGACTTAATCTGACCTTTAAAAATTGCGATGCAGTCTTTGACCATGTTCGCTGGATACACCTTATTCTTTATCGCATATTGTTCTGCAGGCGCTCCAAAAGCATCCCACCCCATAGGAAATAACACGTTATACCCTTTTGCTCTTTTGAGCCTAGCCATCGCGTCGAGTGCTGTATAACTTCTGACGTGACCTACGTGCAATCCTGCACCACTCGGATAAGGAAATTCTACTAAGACGTAATACTTTTTCTTATCTCCTCCGTTTAAAGCTACGAACGACTTGTTCTTTTCCCATCTCTCTTGCCATTTCTTTTCTATTTCACTAAAATTATAATCCATTTTTACCATAACCTTTCTTTACCAAAATTCTACCCAATATTTCGTAGATGACCGTTATCAACAGCACGACTAAGATTAATCCTATGAAGAGCTCTAAAGTTATGTTGTCGGTAACTAAAACCACTGCGACAACGGTAGTAGATATGATTAACGCATCTAAAAGACTTACTAAAGATGCAAACCCCTTATTATCTATTCTTTCTCCATCCAAATCGAATTTCACGATTAAATACTTCAATTCGACTGCAATGCCAATCTTTTGCTTTTTCTTCTTGCCACTTTTCCTTTTCGACAACAAGTACAGTATAAAACGTCCTCCGAAGGAAAAGACAAAAGCGACTAAAAAGAGAATTACATTATCCATATCTCACCGTCCTAACTAAAAAGAGCAACCCATCCCAAAGGACGAATTGCTCGTGGTACCACCTTATTTTTAACTTTCTAGTCTCTATGGGAACAACCCCATCGTGCATCGGTTGGCAAGTTCGCGAGTACTCTTCTGAAATCTTTTCACCGGCCGATTTCTCTCTTATGTAGATTTGTAACTCGTTACTACTCCATACGTCATCTGCAAGATAAACATATTATATTAAAATTCCCCAACATATTCAAGCAATTTTAAGAACATTTTGATAAATATGTCTCCTAGCCCCTGTGCCTTAAGCTTTCTAATAGCGATTCTCTTCTTCTTGATATCGTCCTCACTGAAAATTATTTCGCTCAATTTCTCTTTTAGTTTAGTAGGAATCTTCAAATCGCTTATGATTCTATCGATATCTTCGTTGATGAGTCTTACAGCATCTATTTCGATATCTTTTCCCTTACAGTTGATAGATAGCTGTTCAGCAGTGCTGATAAGAGGTGTCTCGACGATGAAATCTTGGTCATCTAGATAGGTTTTAACCTGCAATCTGTTCGTTCCCAAATACACGATGACGGCATCAGCCAAGCGCGTATTTCTAAATCTTATCTTGTAACTCCTATTAGGAGGTACGACATCTTTTCTTCCCTCTAGTGGTCTTATGATAACTGTAAAGTTATTAGGAAGATAGTTATAGTCGATAAGAGTAGTCATGAATGCTCCGTCTTTATAAGCACTGGTAGTTCCATCGTCTTCATATAACTTATAGGTGTTACTCTTACCAGGGAATATGTGTACTTCCATTCTCTCCGGATTGCCAGTGAAATTGCGATGTTCGGCATCTATCTTGGCTAATGGAATTATACCACCTTGTTTAGCAAAGACTGGATAATCTTCATCTTGGAAAAACGATATGTAACGCTTTCCACCCGGGAACTTCTTACCAGTCTTAAAGTCATACCACATGCCATTTGGTAAGAACAACTTGACGACCGTCCTATTCATGACTGGGTCTTTCTTCTCCGTTATAGGAGCGATAAAGAGTTCGGTACCGAAATAGTATTCGTTTTTATAAGTCGGTTCATCGTATAGCTCAGGATATCTATAATATAGAGGTTGCAAGAGCGGTAACCCAGTTTTAGAATACTTATAAGATTCGCTGTAAAGGTAAGGTATCAGCTTATGTCTCAAGTTAGTATAGTCTTTTACTATCTTAAGCGTCTTTACATCCCATCTCCAAGGCTCTCTTTTATAGTAGTGTCCACCCTTAGAACTGAACCGGAATATCGGACTGTATGCTCCCAATTGGACAAATCTCGTATATAGTTCGTTATCCTCTATACCATCTTTAAATCCACCTATGGCATGGCTCCACCACGACACTCCGATATTGGAAGCTGTCGAATTGAACTCCGGCAACATCTTTAACGTGCGCCAATCGACTATCGTCTCTCCACTAGTGCACGCAGGATATAGGTGTGAATTCACAAGTCCGTTGCGAGACAATATAAAGCCTCGTTTATTCGGTTCACTCGCTGCGTATCTATAGAAGTAATAGTTGAATAATCGAAGAGCATATATGTCTTTACCGCGATAATCGAGCGAATAGAAGTCTACCCCTAGCTCGTTTAAAGGCTTGATATAGTTGTTGAAATAGTTACCTATAAATGCCTTATCGTATACGTTAAACGGTTCTATTCCACCCTCTCCCTTAGAAGGAGATGGTACGTTTTCCAATTTCAGATTGACCGCAACCCTCATGTCGTCCATGTGCAAATTGTCGATGAGTCCATTCGGAGAAGGTATCAATTCAGTATCGAAGTTGACGTCGTTTTTGCTCCATTGGCTGAGCAAGATAACGCTAACTGGAATTTCGTATTTCTTAAACTTGGCAACTAGAGAATATATATCGTCGACATCGTAAGCCTCATCTCTATTCCACCAAACCCCTAAGGCATATCTCGGTATCAAAGGTGGATAGCCTGTCAACTGGTAAAAGTCTTTAAGACAGAAACCGAAGTCTTTTTTATACATAAACAAGTATGTATCTATTCTAGCATCACTTCTCTTACCTACGCTGCCATCTTTGTTGAATATCAACGTCTTCGAGTCGTCTATCGAAACGAATCCATCCGTACTGTATAGTCCCTTTTCCAATTTAGGAATGCTCGTTTTATCATCTAAACTTGTGCACGTTCCCTTGAAGTTGCGCGCCTCTGCCTGTGAGAAAAACCAAACTTTATCGGTACCGACTAACTTCACTTTCAAATATTGGTCGGGTGAAAACTTAGTACCCGTGAACGGTCTTTCTTTGTCATAAGAAAGCTCGAAATAGTTCGTCTTCAACTCCAAGTGTTTCTCGTCTTCCGTGACGATGACTCTCGGTACGTTGAAGTCTCTGAATCTAGCAAACTCGGTCGGTCTATCTTCAAAAACACCCGAATCACTATATTCGAGTCTCAAAAGCATTTCACTTAAAACGGTAATCCTATATTTTATTCCTTTATATATAGCATCGTTTTTACTTACCGCTTCATTATAATTAAGGCCAAATCGTGCTTCAAACTCTTCCACGTCTATCACCAATCCCTTATTATGTATTCATTTTACCACAACAGCACATTCGTTATCAAGAATAAACTAAGGATATTACTCCAATTATAGAAGAAAAAAAACTCATAGCTGAACTAAAGCGTTCAACTACGAAGTCTTAATTACATTCCATTCTTCCAATTATGGCTCTACACCTTCGGCGCGGTATGGATTTTTCATCGTCCCATCTCCAATTAAGGCTTCTACATAATCGGCTGAGAGGTTGATGACTGGGGCTATGGCACCGCTCGTATCGTTAACATTCGATACGTTCAAGTGACCCATGTTATGGACTATAGACACAAAAGTAGTACCGTTTATATCTATGTTACAAGGCGAGAGAGACCAACCGAGATAACTCGAGGGTTTGTATAAATAGTAGGAGTTGTTTCTTGTTCGATTTCTTCCACTTCCAGCTGCTACTATTTCATCTGCTGTTATTAAGCCTACAGGATAAGTCAATTTTCCGTTTCCTTTGTCACTTTCATTTACTGTGAAGGCATCATTCTTCATTTCACATGTAAATTTTGGTGCGACGTTATCCGATATCCATGCTCCTGTTCTTACAAATGCTCCATAAGCTGTTGCATTTTTTCCATATCCCAACCCTGTATCACTTGGCCAATCTGTTGTTCCTGGTATACTTCTATCATTACAGAATATTCCATCTATTATGTTGTTTTCGTAGCCTGTATCTACTATATTCTCTTTATACCAGGTATCTACAGCTATTTTGACTTCGCTACTCGTTTCATTTCTTTGAGCTTGTTCTTTCGATGTACTCGCAGTTCCATTTTCTCCTCCGAACATATAACCTACATATTTGGCATCGTTCCATTGAGTATTCCATACTTGCCCTACTTTAGCATACCTATCATCGTTTGCTATCCCATTCGCATAGGCTTGGGTTCCATCATAAATTATTCGGAGAGAACCGTCACCGTTGATTCTGATGATTCGCCAGTACATATCCTGTCCATCTTTGTTTTTGCCATATTTAATATAATTTGTTTGGCTTGCTCCTCTATAATAGTAACTTATACCGTAGTCATCTTCTAAAGCATATATCCCTTCATCAGTTGTCGCAGCTACTGCAAAATCTGGATTACCATTTTTTACAGTTTCAATTGCTTTTTCATATATCGTTTTTGTACCTTCTGATATGTTAAACGTACTCAAAAATACTGCTTTTAAATCTGCTGTTTGGTCTACGCCTTCCAAGTTTTCTAGAGTTATAGTTAATCTATAATAGTATTTAGCCCCTACTGGTAATTTAATATTCTTAGATAAATCTTTTGTCGTAGGAATACCACTTTGAGGTACATTTTTTTTACCTAGTACTTCTGTCCACGTTGTACTATCTTCTGAAGTTTTATAATCTAGTTTATATGTAAGAGAACCTTCTATATATGTATTTACCATATCGACAAAGTTTATTTTGCCTACTACAGGCAATGTTCCCGTGTTTTCGAGTATGAACAATTTCTCTGCTGATTCTCCAAAGTTCAAAGCCCCATTAAATCCTGAGTCGTTGTCACTGAAGGTAAGACGCATAGTTCCAGAAGTAATTGATAACTCTTGGTTCTTTACTTCTCCTGTCTCTACACTGAAGTAAGCATAAGACATTGAACCTATGATAACCGCGATGCTCGCGACAAAGATTACTCCTAATACAACTTTAGTGTTCTTATTTTTATCTTGCATATTTTTTTACCTACTTTCAATTATGGTTCTACACCTTCTGCGCGGTAAGGATTGATTATACTACCATCTCCGATGAGTTCACTTGCATATTCGGCTGAGAGGTTTATGACAGGCGCTACTGCACTATATGAAGAGTTAATAACTTGGTCCATCAACCCTCCTTTATTATGGATTATAAATACATGAACACTACCATAATAATTACCATTACAGTAATAAGGCGAGAGCGACCAGCCATAATAACTTGAAGATTTGTATAAATAATAAGAAGTATTAGTTGTGTTATACTTTCCACTTCCAGCTGCTAGTATTTCATCTGCAGTTATCAAGCCTACCGGATATGCCAGCTTTCCATTTCCCTTGTCATTTTCATTTACTGTAAAGGAATCATTCTTTACTTCACATATGAATTTTGGAGCTATTCCGTCTGTTTTAAATGTCCCTGTTCTTGCTGTTGCTCCATATGCTGTCTGATAATTTGTATTTCCATAACCTAAGCCTGTATCATTTGTCCAGCCTGTT
>CAZXXI010000034.1:0-960 GCA_964644815.1 uncultured Muribaculaceae bacterium | reverse complement strand
CTGTTGTAGCTCTTCCTGGTGTACTTCTGTCGTTACAGAATATCGCATCTACTACATTTTTTTCAAATCCTGTGTCTATTATATTCTCTTTATACCATTGTTCTACATATACTTTCATATCAGTGTTTGTTTCATTAGCCTGTGCTTGTTCTTTTGAAGTGCTTGCTACGCCCTGTGCTCCTCCAAACATATAACCTACATATTTATTGTCATTAGAATTAGAATTCCACGCCTGTCCTACTTTTACATATCTTGAATCATCTGCTGTACCATTCGCATAGGCTTTCGTTCCATCATAGATTATTCTTAGGCTTCCGTCCCCATTGATTCTGACTATTCTCCAATACATATCTTGACCTGATTTGTTTTTGCCATATTTGATGTAGTTAGTTTGACTTGCACCTCTATAATAATAACTCGTTCCATAGTCGTCCTCTAAAGCATATATTCCTTCATCTGTCGTCGCTGCTACAGCAAAGTTAGGATTTCCAGAATTGACATTTGCAATCACTTTATCAAAAGGTGATTTACTGCCTTCAGTTATATTAAAAGTACTAGAAAAAGTTGCATTTAAATCCTCTGTTTGGTCTATTCCTGATAAGTTTTCCAGTGTTATAGTAAGTCTATAATAGTATTTAGCTCCGACTGGCAATTCAATATTCTTGGATAAATCTTTTGTCGTGGGATTATTACTTTGAGGTATGTTCTTCTTTGCAAGTGCCTCTATCCATATTGTACTATCTTCTGAAGTTTTGTAATCCAGTTTATAAGTTAACGAATCTTTTAAATATGTATTCACCATATCGACAAAGTTTATCTTACCTATTACAGGTAGTGTTCCTGTGTTTTCGAGTATAAACAATTTCTCAGCTGATTCTCCAAAATTCAACGCTCCATTGAATCCTGAGTCGTTGTCGCTGAAAGTCATGCGCATTGTACCAGAAGTAATGGATAATTCTT
>CAZXXI010000033.1:4902-10132 GCA_964644815.1 uncultured Muribaculaceae bacterium | reverse complement strand
TATTAATTACACTGTAGGAGATAAGATTTCTGATACATTCAGAGAGCACAATGCTTGTACAGGTAATAATGAGTGCTACAATACCCGTGAACGCGATAACTATATCATGTACTCAGGTATTAGATGGAGAGTAATCAAAATCAATAGCGATGGATCACTACGCTTAGCTGCGGATGCTCCAGTAGCTAATATGGCATTCAATTCAAATGGTTCTAACTCATTTGTAAATAGTAACATAGACCAATACTTAAATGGTACATTCTATAACAGCTTAGAGGGTAATATCGTAGTCGATGGATTATTCTCTACTAACGATGCAAGCGGCAATAATGGCGAAATGATTACGAGAAAAGTAGGATTATTGACCGTAGCAGAGTATAACAGTCTCGGTGGAGCTAAAGGTTGGGAAGGAAACGGTATCAGCGATCCATTCTTGAACACTGGACACCTATTCTACTTGATGACTCCATATAAAGACGCTAATACGGGAAGAGACTACGTTTGGGTAGTAAACGAAAGCGGTGCATATAAAGCTTATCCAGCATCATATGCCTTAGCTATTAAGCCAGTTATAACTATCAGTTCTAATACTAAAGTTATATCAGGTGACGGTTCTAAGACTAACCCTTACGTTATCAATTCTCAGTTAAACTAAAGAAGTGAACAGAAATGTTCATTTCTTTTTTGTATATGGCTAGAAATCGCTGTAAAATGGTTTGACAATCCCTATAAATGTGCTATAATACTCATGTATTTGAATTTCTATGGTCTTAGTTTAATAGACCATGGCGGAAGGAGAAGAAAGTATGAAGAAGAATATACATCCAGAATTTAAAGATTGCACAGTAACTTGCGACTGTGGGGCAACTTTTAAGACTAAGTCTACTAAAGAAGAAATCCACGTAGAAGTTTGTAGCGAATGTCATTCATTCTATACTGGTGCTCAAGGAAAGCACAAGAAGACTGGTAATGTTGAAAAATTCAATAGAAAATATAACTTAAAAGACAGTGCAAACTAGTCTTTTTTGTTTGCCGTCTAAGTCTGGACTATTCGCGATGTATTTGATACAATTGTCGTAGGAGATAATAATTATGGGAAAGTTAAAATATGTTTTAAATAGAATTAGAAAGATGAACTTTGGGAGTTTCTTTAAGACAGTGAGTACGGTGCACGATAGATGTGGAAAGCCGCGCATAGTCATATTTTTCGATATGATAATATGCGGATTTAAGTATCAGGCGGGTTATGTCGATTATCAGCTCTTCGAGATGTATAAGATGAATTCGAAAGAGCGAAGGACGATAATTACAAGGGGAATAAATAACGATATAACGAAGAAATATAACGATAAAGATTTCTTTATATATTTTAACGATAAAAAGGAATTTAACATAAAGTTCGACAAATTTTTGAAGAGAGATTGGTTATACTTAGAACAAGACAACTTTGAGGAGTTCAAAAAGTTTTTGAAGGGGAAAGAGTACATCATAGTAAAACCGACGGTCGGTTCTTGTGGGAAGGGAGTCGATAAACTCAGAGTAGCGGACTTTGAAGCACATGAACTCTACGACAAATTGATGAGCGATAACGCTAGACTGGTCGAGGAAGTAGCTGTGCAATGCGACGAGATAGGCAAATTTCATCCGACGAGCATAAACACAGTGCGCGTCGTAACTCTTAAAGGACAGGTAGTGTTTGCTTGTCTCAGAATGGGAAATAAGGGCTATGTAGTGGACAATTTCAACCACGAAGGTTTGGTTGCGCCTATCGATATCGAAGACGGGGTAATCAAATACAAGGCAATAGACAAAGCGCATAACGAGTACGACATCCACCCCTATACTAAAGTAGAAATAGTAGGACAAAAAATACCGATGTGGAACGAGATTAAAAAGCTCTGTAAGGAGGCATCCGACGTCATACCGGAGATAGGTTATATCGGTTGGGATGTCTGTGTCGGCAAGAAAGAACCGTTTTTAATCGAAGGCAATGAGTTTCCGGGGCACGATTTATATCAACTGCCACCTCATAGAGAAGGAAATACGGGTTTATTGCCCATATTTGAAAAAGCGATGGAGAGTGATAAAGAATGAAATTGTTGATTGCGACGGATCACAACGGAGTGGAATATAAGAAGAAATTGACGGAGTTGTTGGTGATGGACGGTTATGTAGTTGAGGACATGAGCGAGGAGAATACTCCGACCGACGACTATCCCGACTTCGCTTTTAAACTGTCCCATAAACTGATGCACTATAGAAAAGTCGATGGGGAAGAAGATGCGTTTGGCATTTTGATATGTGGAACGGGAATAGGCATGTGCATTGCGGCGAATAAAGTGAAAGGTATATTGTGTGCCTTGGTACGCGATTCACATGCGGCTTATTATGCTCGCTATCACGACGATGCCAACGTCATCGCTCTAGATTCTTCGATGAATCCAGAGTTTGCATTCGAATGCATCAAAATATTTGTGAATACCAAGTTGTGTAGAGATGATGAAAAGTACTATAGAAGAATTAAAAAAGTTCTAGATTACGAAGTAGGTGAATATAATGAACTATAAGTTAATCATATATATTCTATCGGTGCTATTTACAACTTTTGGAATGGCGAGCGTCGACTTAAATAAATTTTTTAAGCGCAGAAAAGTCATGGAGGCAAACATATTTGCCATTTTGATAATTTTAGCCATTTCCGAATTAGTGAGTCAATTTATAATAAACTTTTTGGAGGTTAGCAAAATACTATAATGAAAAATAAAACACTTTCTATTATAGCAGTAGCGATGTTTCCTTTCGTAGTAATTAGTTTTTCTTTTAGAAGTGGAGAAACTAATTTTATTTTGGACGAAAATGAATGTAATAGCATGTCGGAAGGTTTGGTGTATGTCGAAGAGACGCCTAAAGTCGAGGTAAAAGTGCCGGACGGAGAGGTGCCTAAAGAGAGTGAGAATGCCGAACCAAACTATACTTTGAGGGTATGGAAGAGCGGCAAAGTCGCGGAGATGTCTTTAGAAGATTACATAATCGGAGTAGTCGCGGGAGAGATGCCGGCCAGTTTTGGAATGGAAGCTCTCAAAGCTCAAGCGGTCGCGGCTAGGACATATGCTCTATATAGAAAGAAGAGCTCTAATGGAACTTATGATGTGACAAGCGACACGAGAACGCAGATGCACATCACGGAAGCAGAGATGAGAAAGAGGTGGGGCAACGAGTATGACAAGTACTATAATCGCATCAAAAGTGCAGTCGAAAGCACCAAGAATGAGGTTATAACTTATAAGGGCGAGATTATAGAGGCGTTCTATTTCGCATTGAGTTCGGGAAAGACCGAAAATTCTTCCGTCATATTCGATGTAGAAAGGCCATATTTAAAAAGTGTAGCTTCTCTATACGACAACAGCAGTATTAAGGGTTACCAGACGACGAAGACGATGAGTTTAGACGAATTTAAAAATAGAGCAGGCGTCACTTGCAGCGTACCGAAGATAGATGCGATAAAGTATACGGAGAACGGTTACTTAGAAGATATAACGGTGTGTGGCAAAAAGATAGATGGTTGGAACTTTAGAAATATCATGGGACTTAAGAGTTCACACGTCCAGGTAACGATAAAAGAGAAGGTGACGTTTACGGTACAAGGCGATGGCCACTGTGTCGGTATGAGCCAATACGGAGCGAATGGTTATGCTTCCATAGGATATACTTACGATGAGATTTTAAAACACTACTATACGGATGTCGAAATAACTAATCTAAAAAATGTATAAAATTCCCAAAAGTACCCAAAATTGTAGTAAAGGGGAAATATACAATGAAAATAAGAAAGATGAAGTTAAAAAGTTGGGTAGTACCAATGATGTACGTAGTATCGATTGGAGTGATATTCGTAAGTGTCATGGTCATCGGTAAGGCTTTGATGAACGATTATGCGCGCGCGGTCGAGGGAGATTACATCCCTACTGGATTAGTGACCGATGACGAGGGTGGCGATATAAAACCGGTAGTTCAACCGGATGAAAGTAAAAACGAAGTCATCAGCAATCCATATACATCGGATACAGTTAAGGTGGCAAAAGATTACTATGTCGAAGATGATGAAGAAGAAAAACAGCTGAATTCACTAATCTATTATCAGAATACATATATGGTAAATACGGGAGTATTATACAATGCCGATGAAGATTTCGACGTCGTTAACGTACTCGATGGAAGTGTTACGAGCGTAACAAAAGATGACATATTAGGAAACGTAGTCGAAGTAGCCCATTCGACTGAGCTAATCACTATCTATCATTGTCTAGGTGAAGTTAAGGTCAATGTCGGAGACCAGATTAAACAAAACGAAATTATCGGCAAAAGCGGTAAAGTGAACGTCGACAAAGGGTATGAACACGCCATGTTGTTTGAGGTCAATTATAAAGGAAAAATAATGAATCCTAACGAATTTTTACAGATGAAAGTGAGCGATTTCTCTAAATAAGGGGTCAAAATGAAAAGAGAAGAGATTTTGGTTTATTTGTCCGAAGGACTGATTAGAGTCTACATGAAGAATAGCAAAAAAGAGTATTCGCTAAAGATGGATACTTCTCTTTTTTTTAAACTAGGAGAAATAAGCGATGTCAAAAGTTGTAGGCAGGCTTTTGAAAAAATAAGCGAAAAGATTAATTTCGGTTTGTATTACATGAGACCTAAAATGATAATCTTATATAACGATGTATGCAATAGCGATATCCGATTTTTGTACGAGAGCTCACTTGCGGCTTTTAATTATGACGAGATAAAGTTTGTAGCACTATCGAAACTCGTGAATACTATCAGCGATGCCAAAAATTTGGTAGTAGCAGATGGAGAATGTTATACTTTGATAGAAAAAAGGGTAAAAGTACAATCGCTAGAGGGGATAGATTTTGAACCAGTTCTGATAGGAACACAGAGGGGTGAGTTTGTCCATTATTCAGATAGCGATATCATATGGAAACAGTTTAAAAAGATTTATAGCCGGAAAGGGTAACTTTATGACTTTTTTAGTTTAATACCAAAGTTGTTTTACAAAAAGTGGGGTTTATGGTATCATGTTGTCAGGAGATGATGAATGTTGAAAATTTCAATTCACGGCGACCATGTGAAGATCACAGAAGCTATAAGCAAATATATCGAGGAGAAACTTAGCAAGCTATCTAAGTATTTCGACGAAGGAAACGATATAGATGTAATCGTCAAAGTA
>CAZXXI010000033.1:0-4891 GCA_964644815.1 uncultured Muribaculaceae bacterium | reverse complement strand
GACAAGAACAAATCATCGAGGTTACTGTACCTACGAAGTTGTTTACATTAAGGGCTGAAGAGAGTCATACCGATTTATATGCCGCTATAGATTTGGTCCAAAAGAAACTAGAGGGACAGATAAGAAAGAATAAAACAAAATTGGCAAAGAGATATAGAGACAAAAAAGGATTTGTCATGATTAATGAAGAAATCGATAAGGTAGAAGAGGAAGAGAGCCAAATCGTGAGACGGAAAGAAGTCGAGTTTAAACCGATGGAGGAAGAAGAAGCTATCATGCAGATGGAGCTATCTAACCACGATTTCTTCGTATTCAAAAATGCAGAAGAGAAATGCACTAGTGTCGTCTATAAGAGAAAAGATGGCAAGTATGGCATCATAAATGCGAGATGAGGACTAAAGTCCTTTTTCTTTTGGTTTAAATATTTTTAAAAATACGGGCTTTTAGTGAGGAAAAGTGGCGTTTTTAAATGGGAAACGTTTACATTTCTATTTTATTTTGTTAAAATAATTACGGAGGTCATAAAAATTATGAACATATTAAAAAGCTTAGTAGATTCTGAATATAAAGAATTACAAAAATTTAAGAAGATTGCCGATGCGATTGAAGCGATGGAACCAGAAATACAAAGACTATCCGATGAAGAGTTGGCAAGTAAAACTATCGAATTTAAAGAAGAGATAAAAAACGGTACTACTTTAGAAAATATAATCGTACCGGCTTTTGCTGTAGCTAGAGAAGCTGCATATAGGGTTATAGGTGAAAAGCCATACTATGTACAGCTTTTAGGTGGACTTGCGATTCACTTCGGTAATATCGCCGAGATGAAGACAGGTGAAGGTAAGACTTTGACCGAGATTCTTCCCGCTTATTTGAATGCGCTTACCGGCAATGGTGTACACATCATAACGGTCAACGAGTTCTTGGCGCAGCGCGACTCGGAATGGATGGGACAGATATTTAAGTTCTTAGGACTAACCGTCGGTTTGAACTTGAGAGAATTAAGTCCAGAGCAGAAGCGCGAAGTATACAATGCCGATATCACTTATTCGACTAACAACGAAATAGGATTCGACTATTTGAGAGATAACATGGTCGTAAGGAAAGAAGATCGCGTCCAAAGACCATTGAATTTTGTCATCATCGACGAGGTAGACTCAGTTTTAATCGACGAGGCGAGAACACCGCTCATCATATCCGGTGGCAAGATGAATTCTAAAAATCTATATATAGACGCCGACATAGCGGTCAAGAAGTTAAAGGAAGAGGAAGACTATACGATTGACGAGAAGACGAAGAGTGTATCTCTTACCGAGGCAGGAAGCGAAAAGGTACAGACTGCATTTGGAATACAAAACCTTTACGACGAACAAAATACAGCACTAGTTCACCACGTAATTCAAGCTTTGAAGGCGAACTTCGGAATGAAGAAGGACGTCGATTACATGGTCAACGACGAAGGCGAAGTAGTTATCATCGACCAGTTTACCGGTAGACTTATGCCAGGGCGTCAGTTCAGCGAAGGGTTGCACCAAGCTATCGAAGCTAAAGAGGGCGTCCAAATCAACGAAGAGACGAAGACGATGGCAACTATTACATTCCAGAATTTGTTCAGAATGTATAAGAAGATTGCCGGCATGACCGGAACAGCTAAGACCGAGGAAGAAGAGTTTAGAGATATATACAATATGTACGTCATCAGAATACCGACCAATAAGCCTATCGCGAGAAAAGACTATACGGATTTGATTTTTTCTACCGAAGCAGGTAAGTATAAAGCGATTGTGGAAAAGATTAAAGAACTCCACAGTACGGGTCAACCGATACTCGTAGGTACTATATCAGTTGAAAATAATGAACGCTTATCTAAAATGTTGAAAAGAGAGGGCATTCCTCACGAAGTGCTGAATGCGAAGAACCATTCAAGAGAAGCTGAGATAATAGCTAAAGCTGGCGAAAAGGGAGCTGTAACGATTGCTACGAATATGGCCGGACGTGGAACGGATATAAAGCTCGGCGAAGGAGTTAAAGAGTTAGGTGGATTATTCGTAATCGGTACTGAAAGACACGAATCTCGCCGTATCGATAACCAGTTGCGCGGACGTGCCGGACGTCAAGGCGACGACGGTGCTAGCCAGTTCTTCGTCTCATTCGAAGATGAACTCATGAGAAGATTCGGAACGGATAAGATTAAGACTATGGTTCAAAGTCTCGGAATGCCAGAGACACAAGCTATACAAAATAAGATGTTATCTAAGTCAATAGAAACAGCACAGAAGAAAGTAGAAGGCAACAACTACGATATGCGTAAACACCTTTTGGATTATGATAACATCATCAGCGAACAACGCGTCATCATCTATAGAAAGCGTAACGAACTATTGGATGCCGAAACGGAACGCGAACTCATTTTGGATACGTTTAAAAACCACATCGACGACGTCGTCGAAAAGCACATCGCTCCAGAGGGAAAGCTGACAGATGCCGATAACGAAGACATCGTAGAGTTCGTAAACAACAATTTGCTGCGCAAATCTAAAATTGCAGTAGAAGATATCGCGAAGAAAAAAATCGAAGACGTCGAAGATTTCATCTACAACGTTGTTGCTAAAGAGTACGAAGAGAAGACAGGGGAATTCCCAAGAGAAGTCATCGACAGTTTCGAGAGAATGATTTCTTTGAGAGTGATAGATGCAGCTTGGATTGAGCACATCACTACTATGGAACATTTGAAAGAAGGTATCAACCTGCGCGGTTATGCTCAGACTAATCCGTTGCAAGCCTATGCATTGGAAGGATATAATCTATTCCAGAGCTTACTCGAAAACATCGACCAGAACGTATCTAACTTTTTGTTAAAAGCAGAGATTCAACAGAATACTGTCGAGAGAAAGCCAATTCAGAGAATGCATATGAACGACGGTAAAGAGAAGGTCAGTGCAGGTCCAGCTAAGTCTGATAAGGTCGGAAGAAATGAACCTTGTCCTTGCGGAAGTGGAAAAAAGTATAAAAACTGTTGTGGTAAATAACCTCGCAAACCCTTATAAAATAAGGAATTGTTAAAAATAGAAAAAATGATAAATTTGTCCACAGATGACAATTTGTCCACGATTTGTCCACATAGCATAAATAATGTGGACAGAATCGAGGAAACCCCATAAAAATCAATAAAAAATCTACGTGGACAATTATTGTGGACATAGTTATATAAAATGTCAGCATTCGAAATGCTGGCATTTTTCCGTTTCATTAAGTTTTATAATGAAGGAGAGATAACTATGGTAAGCGTAAGAAAACGTGGAAAGGTATATGAATACCGATTTGAAGTAGCAACAGTTGAAGGAACAAGAAAATGGATATCTAAATCAGGATATCCAACAAAAGCAGAAGCATTTAAGGAGGGTGCCAAAGCATATAATGATTTCTATTATAGTGGAAATAAAGTACAATTAAGAGAAAAAATGTCGTATGCAGATTTTTTAGATTATTGGATAGATACTTATGCTAATTTTAATCTTCATTATTCAACGACAGTGTCATATCTAAATATTATTAAGAATCACGTCAAACCAAAGGTAGGATTTTACCAATTATGGCAATTAGATACTCGCTTATTGCAAGAGTTTATCAATAATATTTATGTTGAACATTCATTTTCTAAAAATTATATGGCTAGTATTTTGAAAGTTATAAAAGGTTCTTTAAAGTATGCGTGTTACACATTAAATTATATTAACACAAATCCTGCAGAACACGTTCACGCTCCAAGAATAGATAAAATTAACAATGATCCAGCACATATATTTTCACAAGAAGAATTTGAAAGAATACTAGATAGATTCAAAGGAACTCATTCAATTTATTATGCTTTTTTAACTGCTTATTATACAGGAATGAGAGTATCAGAGGTATATGGATTAACTTGGGATTGTATAGATTTTGAAAATAAAACAATAACTATAAATAAAAATATTATTAAGAAAAATCAATTCGGACTTCCAAAAAGAAAAAATATAACAAAGGGAAATTCTGTTGGTGTTTGGTATTATGGAGATTGTAAAAACCCACAAAGTAGAAGAACAATATCCATTGGAGATACACTTGTAAATGCTTTGAAAGAATATAAGAAAGAGCAAGAAGAAAACAGAAAATTCTATGGAGATTCTTATCTTTGTTATTATGAAAAAAAGGTTTTAAACGATATAACCAAAAAAGAAGAAATAAAATTGATAGAGGCAAAGGTAGAGTTAGGCGTTTCATTGAAAGAAGCACAACTTGTTTTTGTGAAATCAAATGGACAGTTTTTAGGAACAGATTCACCTAAATATGCATTTAAAGTAATTCATTATGAATTAGGTATAAATAGCAGATTTCACGATTTTAGAGATACACACGCTACAAAACTAATAGAAAATGGTGCAGATATTAAAGCAGTATCAAAAAGACTAGGACATTCAACTATTCAGACAACATATAATATTTATGTTAGAGTAACAAATAAGATGGAAAGTGATACAGTAGATAGATTTGAAAAATATACTAACTCATTAGATATTCCTAAAACAGAAGAAATACCTTATTTAACATAGAAAGAGTGATTATATGAAAACAAGAAAAACTAAATTGCCTATATATCCTAATGAAATAGAAATAATAATGAAGGCTTTAATAGAATTTAGAAATAAAATAATAGAACAAGGGCGATATACTAATCCTATTGATGAAGTTATACTTAAAGTAAGTAAATAGAATAATACATATCAGAACTGATGAGAATAGTCAGTTCTTTTTTTATGCCCATACATAGCCACTTTATTTAATTATAGAGTGGCTAAATTTAAAAGAAAGGAGGAAGAAATATGCAAGAAAGTAAGTGCAAGGTAATTGCTAT
>CAZXXI010000032.1:0-10478 GCA_964644815.1 uncultured Muribaculaceae bacterium | reverse complement strand
ATAAGCACATGTACTTCATATTCTTTGTATCAGAAAAGAACTTCTTAAAGACTTCGTCGCTCAATAGAGACATATAGCTACGTCCATGGTAGACAGACTTGAGTTTGATGCGTCCGCGTCTAGTGATTTGGCGGTTGACATTAATGTCAATTTCGCTCTTCAAAATTTTTCCTCCTTTCTAACCCCTCTACTTATTATTATACCGGACAGATTTCATTTTTCTCATCGAAAGGGTGCAAAATGGCACAAAAATAGAACATGCGTTCTATAAAATGATTTAGAATAGAACGCATGTTCTTAAAAGCATCGAAAAAAAAGCAAAAAAAGCTTTTTTAAAATGTAACTATTTTAACACTTCTCGACATCTTTGACATAAGCCATTTTCAGTGTGGTCAGTGTAATTCCAACATCTTTCACACTTTTCACCTTTAGACTTCTCTACCTTGACACCACATATATTGATAATTGACAGTTTTTCGTCGACCAACTTTACATCTGAAACGATAAAGAGCTGTTTCAAATAGTCGGCTAAAGATTCTAATACGCGTTTAGCTTCGCCATCGACATTTATCAAAACTTCTGCTTCTAAACTAGAACCGATTATCTTTTCATTGCGGGCATCTTCTAGAGCTTTATTGACATCGTCTTTTACTTGGAAGAACAGTTCGAAGTCTTTCAATATCTTCTCGCTTTCCGCATACTCTTTGACTTCTGGCATTCTCTCTAAGTGTACACTAACTTCGCTTTCATCCAAATAGCCGTATACTTCTTCCGAGGTGTATGGCAAGATTGGAGCGAGCAACTTGATGAGATTCAATATGACATTGTATAGGACGGTTTGAACGCTTCTCCTATTTAGAGCATCCTCTTTTTCGATATAGAGAATATCTTTAGTGAAATCCAAATAGAAGTTCGATAAATCGAAGGATACAAAATTGTTTGTGAGTTTGTATATCTCTTGATAGTTATACTCTTCATAAGATTTTAAGACATTTTTGGTATATTCGTTTAGTTTAACCATCATATATTTATCATATGGAAGCATATCTTCAAATGAAACGACATCCTTTTTATGGTCGAAATCGGCCAGATTTCCCAAGATGAATTTATAAGTATTTCTTATCTTGCGATAAGACTCTTTAACCTGTTTGATTATATCGTCGTTGATAGGCATATCTTCTGTGAAGTCGATACTAGCTGCCCACAGTCTTACGATGTCAGAGCCGTGCAACTGGATAAGTTTTAATGGATCGACTGTATTTCCTAGAGATTTACTCATTTTAGCACCATTGCCATCGGTAGTAAATCCATGTGATATGACCGTCTTATAAGGGGCTTTTCCATAAACAGCGACACCTGTAATGAGCGACGAGTTGAACCAACCTCTATATTGGTCTGAGCCTTCGAAATAGATGTCGGCTGGATATGGAAGTCCGCGGGCAATCATAGCACCAGTATGGCTAGAGCCGGAGTCGAACCAGACGTCCATGATGTCTTCTTCTTTTTTGAATAGACCATTTGGACTAGCTGGGTTAGTATATCCTTCTGGCAATAAGTCTTTCGCATCGCGCTCGAACCAGATGTTGCTGCCCTCTTTTTCGAAGAGGTCGGCGACGTGCATGATGACGTCATAATCGAGTATTTCACTACCATCTTCGTTATAGAATATAGGAAGTGGAACGCCCCAAGCTCTTTGACGAGAGATGCACCAGTCTCCTCTATCTTTAATCATGTTATAAAGTCTTACTTGTCCCCATTCTGGGTGCCATTTGATGTTGTTGTTTATCTCGTTTAGAATGTCGTCCCTTATCTTATCGATTGAACAGAACCATTGCGATGTCGCACGGAAGATGACCGGTTTTTTAGTTCTCCAATCATGTGGATAACTGTGCGTAATCCACTTGAGCTTTAGAAGAACTCCCAGTTCATCCAATTTCATAGTTATAGCTTTATTGGCATCTTCGAAATAGAGACCTGCGAATTCTTCACCAGATTCTTTGTTCAGTTTTCCGTCGTCGTCGACACCGAAGACCATGTCCAAACCGAATTTTTTGCCGACTATGAAGTCGTCAGCTCCATAGCTAGGTGCGGTGTGGACGAGTCCTGTACCGCTGTCGAGTGTGACGTGGTCGCCAGTTACGACTTTACCCGTTCTGTTTTTGAAGACGTGGTCATATACCAATCCGGCGATGTCTCTACCTTTGAATGTAGAGATTTCTTCTACTTCGCTCCATTCGAATAGCTCTTTAAGGCTTTCCAAAAGTTCTTTAGCGACGACATAGAATTTGTCGTTTACTTTGACTTTGACGTAATCGAATTCTTCGTTTACGCATATACCTGTGTTTCCAGGAATCGTCCAAGGAGTGGTCGTCCAGATGACGAGATTGTCACCGGGATTCAAGAATTCGTTACCATCCTTGACTGGGAAAGCTACATATATAGAAGCATCTTTTCTGTCTTTGTATTCGATTTCGGCTTCAGCAAGGGCTGACTCTGAACTAGGGCTCCAGTAAACCGGTTTCATCCCCTTGAATATTAGGCCTTTTTTGACCATCTCACCGAAGACGCGAATTTGAGAAGCTTCGAATTCTTTCTGATAAGTGATATATGGGTGTTCCCAATCGGCAAGTACGTTCAACTTTTTGAAACCGTCCATCTGCTCTTCTACTTGTTTAGAAGCAAATTCCAAGCACAATTTGCGGAATTCCACCTTTGACATGCTCTTTCTATCGACACCGCTGTTGGTCACTGCCTGTTCTGTTGGAAGTCCATGTGTATCCCAGCCTGGAATGTAAGTGACATCGTAACCCATCATAAATTTATGACGATTTATGAAATCTTTGATAGTCTTATTCAAAGCATGACCGACGTGAATGCTACCGTTGGCATAAGGTGGTCCATCGTGCAATACGAAAGGTTTACCATCCTTATTTTTCTCTTTCATCTTATTGTATAAGTCCATCTCTTCCCAATGTGCACGCATTATTCCTTCATTTTCGGGAAGGTTTCCACGCATTGGGAATTCTGTATTGGGCATTTTCAATGTGTCTTTATAATCCATTTTTTCTCCTTCTTTCTAAATAAAAAGTTCACAAACTAAAGGACGAGCATGACCCGTGGTACCACCTTAATTTGTGAACTTTTGTTTCACCTTTATACCCTTAACGCGGGTGCTTCGTCCATATCTAAATGTCGACATGGCGCATCCGAAGTGATTCTCGAAAGTGTTCGCTTTAACCATTTTCACCGACCATGGCTTCTCTTTAAAGCTACTAACGATTCGACGTCTTCATCAATTGCTTTATATGAAAATTATAGCAATAATTGTTAAAATGTCAAGATTCTAGTCTCAGTTTTATTAAGAAAGACGCCTTTTCAGACGTCTATTTATCATTTTTTTCTTCTATCGAGCATTTTTCGTGGATGATTGTCTTCTACCCTTTTTTCTAATTTCTTTCTTATCAAAGGCATCTTGATGGTTGTCTCTTTTGTCTCATCGACTTTATCTAAAACGACATTTTTGAGGTCTATTTCGAATAGAGTATCTCCTAAATGTTGTTCTTTATCTTTGACAACTGGTAAGTCGCTCGTACTTTCTTTGATGACGCCATCTTTATCGACTTTTGGAAGTTCGACAGTATCTACTGTATCATCTTTTTCTTTCTTAGCGCGAGGTTTGAGCTCTTGGTTGTTCAATTCTTGGATAGGTGCATTTAACTTCGACAGTTCCTCTTCCACTTGTTTTTTCTCTGCCTCTTTAGGTGGCAAGACGTTATCTAATTCATTTTTTAAAACGTACAATCTAAATATCTTAATCATATCCAAGATGATGACGATGATGGCTGGGATAAAGACTACTAGGAACCAGCCCATCTTAGTAGCTAAGAAGAACTGCAATCTTCCGACTTGTGGAAGGCGACCGACGACTTTACCGATTAAGTTTGCCTGTGTTACAGGGGCTGAATCGGCTGTCTGGTTATTGTCACCCTTAGTAGTAATCTGGTATTCACCTTTTTCGTTTTTCGCTATTGCGGCGACGCGGTGCGTTACTGTGGCACCATAGTTTACATCCCAAGTCGAAATGAACGTAATTATATCACCGACTTTTAATTTATCGATGTCTTCTTCTACTGTAATGACGACGTCATATATATCGACGTTCGGTTCCATACTTCCACTTATAATAGTATAAAGTCCAAATGGTGTTGTATAGTCGAGACCCTTTTTGGCATAAGCTTTTGACTTCATGTTGAAATAAAACATCATCGCTCCGACTATCAATAAAATTATAAGTATTATCGTACAAATAAAAGATAATACACCAGTCACTAGTTTATATAGATATGTGCGTTTAACAGATTTTAATATTTTTTTGATGCCCGCGAAAGCATCACTTTTATTACCCTTTTTATCCATACTGTTCACCAATTATAAGTATATATTAAAGTCTCAAAAAATACAAGTTATATTATAAAATTTGTTAAAAGAAAATTAAATATTCGAAAAGAAAAAGCTGAACAATAAAGCTCAACTTATTTCTTTTTAGTTTTAACTGCTGTTCCATAGGCTATGATTTCAGCAGCACCGTTCATGACGGCTGACGAACCGTATTTTATGCCGACGACGGCATCTGCTCCTAAGTTTTCAGCTTCGTCTACCATTCTTTTGGTCGCGATGCTGCGCGCAGTCGCAATCATCTCGGTATAGCCCTTTATTTCTCCTCCGACGATGGTTTTCATGCCGGCCATGAAGTCGCGACCGATGTTTTTAGATTGGACGACTTGACCTTTGACAATGCCTAGAGCTTCCGTTATTTCATAACCAGGTAGATAATCAATATTTACTAGCTTCATCTTCTTCACCTCCTAATACTTCTTTGATGCGTTCGATTAAATTATATATTGTTCCCAAAACTGGGAAACCCAATATGAGCACTATAAATATATAGATTGGCCAAGGCATAACCTCGCTTTCTGTGAATTGAAAGTACGATACAGTACCTATTAAAAATATAAATATGGTACTGAAAATTATGCTCGAGATGATGGCTCCTAAAATCTTTTTTGTCTTGCTCGTCTTTGTATCTCTCAACGTAAAACCTTCTTTCCCTAAAATGTTCACCATTTTTGAATAGTCACTGAAGTCTATATCGTCGTAGGTAGCTTTAGAATTATATACTTCTTCGCATATATTTTTGACGATTTTATAATTGTCAACTTCGCTGTCTACTTTTTTGATGCGGTCAAGCATGCACTCCGAAAGCGATACTTCGCCAGTCGAAAGGCTTTTCAAATCTCTTATGGGCACACCTAAGTCTCTTAGAAACTTAATCTTTTTTAAAATTTTTATGTCTTCATCCTTATAGATGCGGTAGTCGTTCGAGTCGTCACGCGTTGGGCTTAATAGACCATGTTTTTCGTAATAGCGAATGCTCTTTTTGGATAAACCTACTAAGTGCTCTACTTCGTTTATAAGCACTTTTTTCCCTCCTTCCACTTATAAATATAGACCCTAACCCAAGGTTAAGGTCAATACTTTTTATACAGTTTTGCTCTTAGATGGTATGAAGTTGTTTACAAAACTGTATTTATCTCTATTTAGAATGTATAGAAAGCCGAATGTGCTAAAGCAAATTGCACCGATGAAGTTTACGAAGAGATCTTTCATCGTGTCTTTGATTCCGATGTCCAGGTAGCCACCTTCGATTTTTGTCTCTTTTATGTTACCTCTTTTATCTTTGCTGTAGATGATGGTGTATTCTATGTCGTCGACTTTGATGGGAATATTTTTTCCTTCGGGATGGAGAGTAACGGTACTGATATCTTTGACGATGAAATCTTTCTGCATGTCGGTTCTGAAATATTTGTCGGCACCGTACTCGAAGAACTCCCAGAGGACTCCAATAGTCATCGAGAAACAGAAAGCCATTATTGAGAGGAAAAGTGGAGATAGGTTGATACTGCGAACATTGTTATTCAAAAGGTCAAAAAGGGCGAAGCCAACACCGGCTGCGAGAAAGCCGTTTAAGGTGTGCAAGATGGTGTCGAAATGAGGTATTATGCCATAGAAGTTGTTGATTTCTCCCAAGATTTCCGCGGAGAAGATGAATAGCATGATGATTATTTCCATAGTATTTGGCAGTTCTATCTTGAACCTCTTTTCGATGAAAAAAGGCATGACAAAGAGTACAAGAGAGAGGATGCAGAGAATAGCATTGTTGATATCTCCTCTTAGAAACTCTAAAGTCATACATATTATTACTAAAGCTCGAAGTGTGAAATAGACGGCGATGGAACTTCTCTTACTCTCTTTACCGACGCGCCTCAATTCTTCATGAAAATTTTTAACTCTACTCTTTTTTTCCTTCTTCATATACTACCTACTTCCTATTATCTTTTTTATTCTTCAACTCGCACACCTAACATGCTCACTAGACTGCGACATTGACTAGGTCGGATGATGGCTCCTTTGAGGGATTCCATATCAAATTTAGCTCCTCCGATATCGCAAGTCACTAGTCTCAGACTGGCGAGAGAGCTTCTAAGAAATTCGGCTTCTTTAAAGCTCACATCTTCGAGGATGACATCGTTAAACTTGGTCTCCATGAAGATTGTTTCACCGAAGTCTGTTTTGGTAATAGCAACGTTTGTGAATGACGAGCCCGAAAAGTTGGCATATTTGATGATGCAGTCGGTAAAAGTGACGTTTTTGATGAGCGAGTCGATAAATTTGCAACCGGTCATTTTGCAATTTTTAAATTCTACTCTTTCGATACCTTGGAGATTAAACCTTTTATTCGATAAATCGCAGTTTTCAAATATGACGTCTAACAGTTCTACGTTTTCGAAAGTGACTAGATTTAAGTCGACATTTTCGAAAATGCAGCTGTCTATTCGACATTCGCTCCAAGTGATAGGTTCGGTGGGAGATGCAGTAAATTTGTAGCCATATATCGAACCTTCGTTACAAACCGATGCGATAGATTTTTCCTCTATGAGAGATATTTTTGGTTTGACGATTTTTGTCATTAACTGCGAGCAGCTCCATCGACCGACAATATTTCGCCTGTCACATAGCTAGCATAGTCAGAAGCTAAGAATAAGAATGCATTGGCGATGTCGCGCGGTTCTCCTACTCTACCGAGCGGAATGGTCGCGATTAAAGGCTCAATCTGTTCTTTAGGGAGAGCTTTTACCATGTCGGTTGCGGTTACTCCTGGTGCGACGGCATTGACTCTGATGCCTACTGGACCGAGTTCGCGCGCTAAGGACTTAGTGATTCCATTGACGGCGAATTTACTAGCTGGATACCCGACTCCAGATGGTTGACCATAGATACTGACCATGGAGCTGGTGTTCAAAATAACTCCATTTTTACGTTCCTTCATAAAGGGAACGACGGCTTTAATCATGTTGAACATAGCTTGAACGTTTAAATTCATGATGTCGGCAAACTCTTGGACGGTCGTGTCATCGATTTTTTTATTAGCAGATATGCCGGCATTATTGACTAGAATATCGACCTTACCAAACTTCTTTACGATTTCAACGACGACATCGGTGATAGCTTGGAAATCGTTTAAATCGGGACTATACCCCGTTACTTGAAAACCCTCCTCGGCGAGTGTAGAAAGTGCCTTATCGACTGTTTCCTTGCGAGAACCGAAGATGACGACTTTTGCCCCGTTTTCAGCAAAAGTTCTAGCCGTTTCTAACCCTATTCCTCTCGTACCTCCTGTAATGATAGCAACCTTATCTTTTAACATTTTAATCATCCTTTCTAATGCATTTAAGTAATTTATGCTTTTACCATTTTTCTTCTGGATTTTTTGTATCTCTTTTTAACATGAATCCATACTATAATTATAACACTAAAAGCCACAATAGAAAGTAAAACGATATGTTTTTTTACAAATTTTTCAAAAGAGAAATGGATAGAAGAAGTCAAGAAGACATCTTCTTCACCGATGAGTTCATCTCTATAAAAATATTTTATGTGGCCAATTTTTTCGCTTTCTCTATTTCTATACGATAATACATCTAATCCGTCGTATTCCCATTTAAAATCATTCGTATCATATTCTTTTTCTGTATATTCGACGATGTCTCTTTGAGCAATTATGGTAAACTCTTTTTCTTTAGAATCTATAATCGGTATAGTTTTTAGTTCATCACCTGTGGCAATTAAGGTCATGTCGTCATAGTTATCGTCTAAGTATTTTATGATTTTAAAAGTATCATCTAAATTGTAAGCCCATGTGTAAGAGTGTGCAGCACCGGTTGACAGTAAAAGCAATTCTTTATTGTTGGTTCTGATAAGCGCGGACATGCACATACCGGAGGCTCCTGTGTAGCCCGTTTTACTGCCGAGTATTTTACTCGTATCACCTTTGACGAAACGATTATAGTATTCGATAGTACTCTTGACTTTTAATCCATTTCGTAGTGTGTACTCTTTAGCACAGTATATCTCTTTAAAAAGAGGATTCTTTAAAGCATAATTTAGTAGTTTTAATACATCCCTTAGGCTGCTCGATTGACCAGGCGTGTCATAGCCGGTTACGTTTTTAAAAACTGTATTTTCCAGTCCCAATCTTTTAGCAAACTCATTCATAGATTCGACGTAGTTCGAAGTGTTGCCACTTATAGTGTGCGCGAGAGCGGTCGTGGCATCTGCTCCACTTGGTAGCATGGAAGCATAAAGTAAATCTTTTAATGATACTCTATCATCCTGTTTTAGGCCGGCGACGGATGCATCCCATGGTACTTCGCTTAGCATGTCCGAAGTTATGACCACCTCTTTAGCGACGTCTTCAATACTCTCTATCGCGAGAATAGTCGTCATTATTTTGGTTAGACTAGCTATTCTTATCTCTTCGTCGATACCTCTTTCGTAGAGTACTTCTTCACTTTCAGGTTCGTATAAAAGGACATGCGTCGAAGAGAGTTTGGGAAGTTCCATCGCGGAGATATTCATGGGCATAAACCACATGATAGCTAACACAATAATCATAAATCTTTTCATTTTTTTCACCTTTTATATCTTAAATTATAACAGAGTAAACATATAATGAAAAGAAAAAAGATACACTTTTAAATGTATCAATTTTGGCGATGATTTTTGAACATGAAACAGTTTTCGTCATGAGAATAGATTACTCCGATTGCTTGCAAGTATGAGTAAATAATAGTAGTTCCTACGAAGCGCATGCCACGAGCGATGAGGTCTTTGGAGATAGCATCTGACAAGGGTGAAGACGTCTTTCCGATTTCGTATATGGTTTCACCATTCGTGAAGGTGCTAAGATAGCTTGCAAAGGAACCGAATTCTTGAACGATTTTTTTAAATATTTTGGCGTTTTCGATGCTAGCTATTATCTTCAAACGGTTTCTGATAAGCGCGGGGTTGTTTAAGAGTTCGGCTATTTTTTCATCGCCATAGGTGATTATTTTTTCGAGATCGAAGTCGTCATAAGCAATCCTAAAACTTTCTCTTTTATTCAGTACACATTCCCATGAAAGTCCTGCTTGAAATGATTCGAGGATGAGCATCTCGAGAAGATAATCGTCGTCGAAGTTCGGAATACCCCACTCTTCGTCGTGATATTTTATATAGATAGGATTTTTTAGATTACACCAAATACATCTTTCTTTTTCCATAAAATTACTTCCTTTATCGGTCGGCATCCATGATGAAGTCATAAACTTTAGAACACTCTTTTTGAGGTAGTTCCGTCTCTCTTTGGAGAAAAGTTAGCGCTTCTTTTTTTGTCTCAAACTTTTTTAAAACATCTTTATAATCTTTTAACTTGTCAAGTGAAGATTTTAAATCCTCTTTTGTCAAACCGTCTCTATTATAGACGTGATTTTCTATGTAAGCATACATTCTGTTGTTTTCGTATAGACCACTTAAGAAACCTAATACGATAAAAAGATATTGTATTCCGTTATCCTTTATGAAGCCATAGATGATGAAAGTGGCGATGAGAATTATGGTGATGACGAGTTCAAAGAAATGGTCTTTTTGCCATTTATCTTTGTAGTATGTTATTTTATCTTTTAGAGTAAAGGAACTGTTTTCTAGCACTACAAGAAGATTTTGGTCGGCATTCTTTTTAAATTCGTGTTCTTCTAAAAGCTTGGCGCTGAAAAGTTCGTTTATGGATATGCCTAGGTTAGCACATAAATCTTGGATGATAGAATAATCCGGTAGTCTAAGGCCGCGTTCCCAATTGGAAATGGCTCTATCGGTAACATTTAATTTAGCGGCCAACTCTCTTTGAGTGAGTCCCCTTTCTTTACGCATTTGAGCGATAAAATTTCCCATTTTTTCTTGATCCATAAATATTCCCTCTTTTCGCTTCTTATTATAGTCTAACTCTGTCGAAAAGTCTCTACACAGAACGTGGAGTTCCATACTATGTTTCTAGCATCTTTTCGATATCGAGTATGCAAATGCTGCGAATTCTGTCTTGGCAG
>CAZXXI010000031.1:0-10561 GCA_964644815.1 uncultured Muribaculaceae bacterium | reverse complement strand
TTCTAAATCTTTTGTAGAAGAAAAGAATGTTAAATTGAGTTTTTTAAACTTTTTCCTTTTTATAGCTAGTTGTCTTTTTATAGAAAATATGACTATTTTTCTATTACTTTTAACTCTCGGTTTGAACATATTCTATTTTATCAAACATAAAAAGGTGAATTTGCCTTTAGCGATGAGTTTTATAGGTAGTCTTGCAGGAACGATATTGATGTTCATCCAACCAGCTTACCACAATGTCTTGACGGGTGATGATATATATAGAAATATGGGAGCAGGCCTCCGCGGTAAGGTATACAATATGGCATATAACTTCGTGTTTTTTATGCAGAAGTATGCCCTTTTAGAAAATTGTGTTTTAGTTACAGCTTTGACGCTGTGCTTAAGGACGTTTTATAAAAAGAGCAAGAGAGTATACTCAAAACTCCAAAAGAAAACTATAAATGGTATCTTCGCCTTTATGTTCATCTATTCATTTTATAGCGTTCTTTTGGGAATAAATTCGGAATGGTTAATAATTGGAAGTAAGTCGTATATAGTAAACGCTTTTCTATCGGCAATATTTTTAGTGGTCTTGTTCATACAGATGTGGCTCGTGTTCGGCAAAGAAAAAGATTTCTTAGAATTGTGTGCACCATTATTGGTCATCGTCGGTTTGATGTTACCTCTAATCATAGTGAATCCTATCGGTCCGAGAAATTTCTTTCCTATATATATACTCGAGATGATAGAAGTAGTATTGCTTTTAAAGAAGTGTGACTTCGATTTTGAAAAATACTCTAAGTATGGGGTAATCGCGATATGCCTTTTGGCCGTTCAATATGCATCTATATATGCTCAAGTGGCTTATGTTGACTATAAGAGAAACGACTATATCTCAGATATGAACAAAAATACGGACGAAGTATTGATAAGTGTACCACTTTTACCATATAAGGAGTTCGTCTACGATGCCAACTTTATTCGCGAATATCAATTAGAAAAATATAAGTGTAAATTTGGCATAAGGAACGATTTGTACTTCAAGTTTATAGACTATGAAGACTGGGTAGAAGAGTTAGAAGAAATTGAAAAGAAAGATAAATCGTAGATATTTTATTTTAATACAATAAAAGAAATAAGTGCAAAGGAGAATATGAATGAAGAAAAAAATACTTACATTGTTTGTCATGGCTGGCGTCGTCTTGACGATGTGCTCTTGTGGTAAAAAAGAAGAGGAACAGAAAATATATAAAGCGGAAATAGAAATAAAAGATATGGGTACTATAAAGCTAGAACTCGATGCCGAACAGGCTCCAATTACGGTTAAGAATTTTGTCAGCTTAGCAAGAGATGGTTTCTATGATGGATTGACATTCCATAGAGTAGTGGAAAATTTTATGATACAGGGCGGCGACCCGAATGGTGATGGCACAGGTGGTTCTGGTAAAACTATCAAAGGCGAGTTTAAAAATAATGGCGTTCAAAACGAAATAAGCCATACGCGTGGAACCATTTCGATGGGGCGCGTGAACAAACAGAATAATAGCGCTAGCAGCCAGTTTTTCATAGTACATAAGGACAGTACATACCTAGATGGAGATTATGCAGCGTTTGGTCATGTCACCGAAGGTATGGAAATCGTCGATGAGATAGCGGAGAATACGCCTGTTGCAAATGAGCTAACTGGCTACGTAGCAAAAGAGAATCAACCGGTCATAACTTCCATAAAAATAGTAGATTAAATTTAAACTTCGCGTTTAGATTTTTTTCTTTTGTATATACTAATAGTATAGTAAATCAAAAAATTAGCACTTTGTGTTGACAAGTGCTAATCATAGTGATATACTGTTATCAGAAAGGTGATGGAGAATTATGAATTTAATTCCAAGAAAGTTTTATTTAGGTGATGATTTCTTTGACGATTTCTTTGAGCCTGCCGTAAAGGAGCAAATGAAATGCGATATCTATGAGAAGGATGGAAATTACAATATCGAAATGGATGTACCCGGTTATGATAAGAACGATATCGATATCGAATGCGATAATGGATATTTGACTATATCAGCTGAGAAAACTGTCGAGGATAAAGATGATAGTAAAAATTATATCCGTCGCGAGAGAAGATATGGTAAATTTAGCCGTTCGTTCTATGTAGGAGATATAGCTCCTGAGGATATCGATGCTGAATTTAAACACGGTACTCTTAAGATTACAGTACCTAAAGTAGAAGATAAGCCTACTAAAAAACAGATAGAAATTAAATAATTTTGGCGTATAATATGAGATATGTTGGCCATAATAATAATGTAGACATGATAAGTTATGTCTATGGGACTTGAATTTCGAGTCTCTAAAGTTATGGCATTACGCCAAGTAAAAGGGAGACTCTAGTAGTCTTCTTTTTATGCTTTCTTAAGTTATTCGGTTTTAAAAGTGATTGTAAATGTATATAAAATTTGGTACAATTCTAATTAAGAGAGCCAATTAGGAAACTAGTTGTGTTTCTCCTATAATGGTACACGCACAGCTAACTCAAGGGAAACAAACTAGTTGTGTGTTATTGGAATAAACTCTTGATGAAGGCTTTGACGGCCTTTTTTGTTTTTACAAATTGCTCTTCAATAGAGGGGTTGTACTTTTCTGGAGAAAATCTGATTACTTAAAAAAGTTTTACACTTTAGAGTAAAATGTATTGACCTTTTTATTGTATATTTTATATAATAATTTTAGGTGATAATAAAATGGAAAATGCATATAAATACACAAGTCATTCGGAAGAAGACACAAGAGAGCTTGCTCAAAACATCGAATCAGAGAAATTTCCAAATATGGTTATTTGTCTCAAAGGAGAATTAGGAAGCGGGAAGACCGTTTTTGTAAAAGGTTTTGCAGAGTCATTAGGAATAGATGAAACGATTACTAGTCCTACTTTTAATCTAGTAAAAGAGTATTTAAACGGTGAGATGCCTTTATATCATATGGATGTGTATAGACTCGAAGATGGCGACGATGGTTCTATCGGCCTTACGGACTATTTCAAAAAAGGCGGAGTTACTATTATCGAATGGTCAGACATCATAAAAGATTCTTTGCCAGATGAAAGACTCGAGATAAAGTTTAAAGTCATCGATGAGGAGACGAGAGTTTTAACTTTGACTCCTTATGGAGAAGCATACGAAGACGTGTTAAGCGCTGTATTATGAGGATAAGAAAATTATCCTTTTTTTGTTCTTGACAAGTGCGTCTGGGGGGGGGGTATAATCATTATATTGGATATAAAAGATAGAAGAAAAGTCATGAGTTATGGCCGAATCTTGAGTTTTATTTACCCAAAATTTAACTAGCTCGAGCATGTCTTTTGTGTACGTTAATGTGAGGAGAATTTTGATGAGGACAAAGATAGTCGCGATAATTGGGATAGTTATTACTATACTTTTATTGGGAGTTTTATCGTATGCGTATTTTTCTATAGATACGAACGATAACAAAAATCAAGAAGCAGTCATAGAGACTGGTACGATGAGATTAAAATTTGTAGATAACGATACAGGTTTCAATGGAAAATTAAACTTTGGTGAATCAGCTGAGAAGTTATTCATCATAGAAAATACGGGAACTTTGCCCGCGAAAGCTAAGATAAACTTTATCGATATGATAAATACCTATGCTAAAGGCTCACTCACTTATAAGTTGGAATACAAAACAACCGAAGATGGTACGACGTGGATAGAGGTTCAAGGAAAGAAAAATATAGCTCATAGTTCGGAAGCAATCGACAAGTTGCTTGCTAGCAATTTAGAGATACCAGTAGGAGCTAAGTATTATTATAGATTGACAGTGACTTTGGAGAACTTAGAAGATACTGACCAAACAGAAGATATAAATGCAATATTCAGTACAAAATTCAATTTAGAGGACGCAACAAATTTTAATGTAGGTTGGCTGCAGCAAGCAGTAATAGATGTTTCCAACAATGAAATACCAGCAAATGTCAATTCAGGTAACCCGGACTTTACTGTGGCTGCGACAACAGATGAAGGAATATATGCTTTAGAAGATGACTATGGAACTAGTTATTACTTTAGGGGAGCATCAAAAAATAACTATATAAAATATGGAGAGAACAAGAGCGGACAAGATATGTGGTGGAGAATCATCAGAATTAATGGAGACGGGAGTTTGAGAATAATTTATGATGGGACACAAGGTTGGGCTAATGGAGTCTCGGACGCTTCCAGATGTGCAATACAAAACCAGCCCTGGAACTCTAATGACCATGATGCCAAATATGTCGGATGGATGTTCGGAGGTGCTAATGGTGAGGCCAGCACATCGAAAGAACAAGCTCAAACGAATGAAACAGATAGTGATGCTAAAGTTGCAGTTGATACTTGGTATAGAGAAAATATAGTAGATACAGGATATTCTAGTAACGTGGTGGATAAAATATTTTGTAACGATAGACGAACCGACGATTATGGATTCGGTGAGTATAGTACTTTTTATAAAAGTAGTTATGACTTACTATCCGGGAATCAAAAATTTAGCTGTCCCGAAAAAAATGATGCATTTACAGTTGGTGACACTAGCCTAGGAAATGGTAAACTTACATATCCAGTAGGATTTTTAGCTGCGAACGAAGCTAGAAGTACAGGTCAACTAGCTGGTGATATTACGGATCCATATAAATATAATACATTATCATTTTTATATAAGGGTATTCCTTATTGGACAATGACTCCTTCGCACTCTCAAACAAGTGAAGCTCCTTATACGTATGTATTCAACATAAATAATCAGGGCGAAATAACTACTTATACATCTATAAGTCATCATGCGTATAGTGTTGGTATAGCACCGGTCATAAATCTCTCGGTAGAATATGCGAGAGCACTAGTCGGCGATGGTTCTAGAACTAATCCTTATCGAGAAGTGGGAGTAGAGCCTTAAAGATGGACACGGCGTCTATCTTTTTTTTGTGTTTTGATGTATAATAGAGGCACTTAGGAGGCGTTTATGAAAACACTTTTTATGGATACACATGGCGAATTGATTACGCTTATAATAAAAGATGGGAATACTATATATAAAGAAGAGGGAACGAGCAATAGAAGTCACAGCGAGGTAGCTATGCCGACTTTAAAGAGACTTTTGGATAAGGCTAGAGTCGATTTAGAAGAAATCGATGAGATAATCGTCGTGATAGGGCCGGGAAGCTTTACTGGAGTGAGAATTGGAGTGACGATAGCTAAGACGTTAGCGTTCGATATGAAGAAAAAGATTAAAACGATATCTTCTTTGGAGATGTATGGAGTTAGTTCTAAAGAAGGGTTCGATGTCGTCAGCGTGGAAGATTCGAAGGGAGTGTACAGTTCTTTAAAAAAAGAGGGAGTGTACGAAGACGCTAAATATCAAAGGCGTGGAGAGTTCGAAGAGTACATAAAGATGCACGAATATAAAATCTTAAGAGAAAAGAAGATAGATATAGAAGCTATAGAAAAATACTTAGAGGATAGGGACTACGTCAATCCCCATTTAGTAAATCCTATATATATTAAGGAAATAGAGGCTTTGAAATGATACAAGAATATGAAGGTCAATTTGCTTTAGAGGTAAACGCTTTGGGGAAGAGTCTCAATAGCGCATATGACGTCAAAAAAAGAGGAGAGCAGGAGAGAATACTCGTCTATACCAAAGAAGATAGGGTTATCGGTTTTGTTCAATATATTAAGTTGTATGAAACGGTAGAAATTTTGTATTTAGTCGTCAATAGAGAATATAGGAGACTTGGAATTGGGGCTGAGTTTATAGATTTCTTTAGTAGAGATTTAGACGTAGAGAAAATCATAATAGAAGTGCGCATTTCGAATGAAACAGCGATAAGTTTTTATGAGAAAAATGGGTTTAGGAGAGTAAGACCGATTAAAGATTATTACAAAAATGGGGAAGATGCTTTAGCGATGGAGAAGGTGATTAAAGAGTGAGGGATGTATACATATTAGGAATAGAGTCTAGTTGTGATGAGACGAGTATTGCGATAGTAAAAAATGGTTGTGAAGACGTCTATACGTGTGTAGCCACACAGATGGATACGCATGCCGAATTCGGTGGAGTAGTACCCGAGATAGCGTCTAGAATGCATACCGAGAATATAACCTTCGTCTTAGAAGATGTCATGAAGAACAGTGGTGTCACTTGGGACATGATAGATGCAGTAGCAGTGACCTATGCACCGGGGTTGATGGGCTGCCTTTTAGTTGGCGTAGAGTTTGCTAAAACGTTAGCTCTTATTCACGACAAACCTCTTATTGCAGTGCACCATATAGCAGGGCATATATATGCGAACAACTTGGTCGAAAAAATCGAATTTCCTTGTCTGGGTTTGGTCGTCAGTGGCGGCCATACAGAACTCGTTTTGATGAAAGGAGATTACGACTTCGAAGTATTGGGAACAACTTTAGACGATGCCGTGGGCGAATGCTTCGACAAGATTGCTAGAATAATCGGTTTCAAGTATCCTGGTGGTCCGAATATCGAGAAGCATGCACGCGAGGGCGAACACACTTATGAATTGCCGAAGCCGATGGATGACGATAGCTTGAATTTTTCCTATAGTGGGCTTAAGAGTTATATAATCAATTTAGTTCATAACGAAAAACAACGGGGGAATCAAATAAGGGAGTGCGATTTGGCGAAATCGTTTCAAGATGTCGCGGTGGAAGAATTAGTTCGTAAGACGAAAATGGCTATAGAACGATACGATATAAAGAGGATGATAGTGGCAGGCGGAGTAAGTGCCAATAGCTATTTGCGAAGTGAACTTCAAAAGATGTGCAAAGAGCTCGGAGTACACTTTTCGGTTCCACCTTTCAAATACTGTACCGACAATGCTACCATGATAGCAGCGGCAGCATATCCCCTCTTCTTAAAGGGCGATTTCTCCGATTTGTCTCTCAATGCGAAGAGCCACGAGTACTTTTTCGACAAAAAAGACTAATTGCAATAATATATAAAATATAGTAAAATTGTTGATAGGTGAAAATGATGAAAAGACAAGAATTTGTATTAGCAGTCATCGTAGCTTTAACTGTACCGGTTATATTTGGTGGTGTCTATTTGGTCGATATGTACGACAAGAAGGGCGCTAATACAATTATCTCCAGTTTGGAAAATGAAACCGAAATATTAATTTTTGGGAATACCAACATAGATACGGATAAGCTTTCTGTAGTGGAAGATAAAAATTATAAAGAGGCAAATTTTTGTGAGTTCTCTATCAAATATGCTACCGGTACAAAACCTTATCGCAATTATTCACTAGTACTCGACCATATCACTTTCGATGAGTGGGATAAATTGGGGAGTATAAAATGGATTCTTGCTCAATATAACGCTTCAAAGGACAATTATATCACCGTGCGAAGTGGAACTTTTAGAGATGGCGACGACGCGTCGATGGTGTTAATGCCAAATACGAGCATAACACTCATGGATACAGAGAAATATAGATTTTATTACTATATAAATCGCGAGCTATCTTCGAATGACAATCTCAAATTGTCAGGAAGAATCGTATTAGAATAGGAGTTTTGTAATGGCATTACTTGTAACACTAATAGCGGGGTGTTTCTTCTTATTGGGAGCACTACTAGCTTACTTTGGGAAACACAGAAAGGGACTAGTCGAGTTCAGCATCGGATTATCTTTTAGCGTCATGCTGCTTTTACTAGCGTTCGACATAGTTCCCGAGATATTGGAACTTTTGGAGGATAAAGGTACGATATTCATGTACGTCTTTATCATCATCGGAATCGTCATGTTGAAACTCATAGATATGTTAGTTCCTCACCACGATCACGACGAAGAGATTAAGACTCACGATAGACACTTGAAGCACATAGGTATCATCAGTACTTTAGCTATCGTTATCCATAACGTCATAGAAGGTATGGGAATCTATAACATGGCTAGTATCGATTTTAAAGCTGGACTTTTGATGGCTATCGGTGTCGGCATGCACAACATTCCTTTTGGCATAGAGATAACCGCTACTTTAAGTGAGACTAAGAAGAATAAGAAGTATGTCCTTTTAAACATTTTCTTGTTAACTGTAAGTACCGTTTTAGGTGGTATTGTGATGATGATATTCGGCTCAGTAAGCGATTTCGTCTTAGGATCGCTGATGAGTCTTACTATCGGAATGATAATCTATCTAGTACTCTTCGAACTGTTATTAGAGTTGGGTGCTAGTAAGAATAAAAAATATTCGACGATGGGGCTCATCGCCGGTGTCATATTCATGGTAATAGTCTTAATCATCGGGGGATAATAGTATGAGAGATATTTTGATAACTGGTGGGGCTGGTAAAATAGGCATTAACCTAGTAAATAAATTGTTGGATACGAATTATAGCATTACTATTTTGGACTTAGAAAGTAAAGAGAGCATCAAAAGAACCTTTAAGATTAAAAACAAGATTAAAATCGTCTATGGCGATGTCGAAGATGCCAACTTGATAAGAGATTTAGTAAAGAGAAATGACATAGTGATAGACTATGCTGGTGTTATGCCACCTCTCGCGGATTTAAACGAGACGATAGCAAATTCTACTAATTATATGGGTACTAAAAACATAGTCGATGCGATTAACGATACTAATCCTTCTTGTAAATATATCTATATGTCTTTTTTGAGCGTATATGGAACGACTAAGAATATAACGAGAAAGTTGTCTTTAGATACTGAGAGCAACTATCCAGATGATTACTATTCAGTAAGCATAGTAAGAAGTGAAGAATATATAAGAAGTAACTTGGAAAACTATACGATAATACGCATGCCTATCGTTCTTACGCGGAAGAATTATTATATAAACCATATGAAGCCAAATAGAAAGATGGACTTTATCACCAAAGAAGATTTAAACGATGTGGTAATAGGAATTTTGAATAGTGATGAGACTAGAGGAAAGATATATAATGTAAGTGGATTCAAAGCAAATACGAACGATGTCGTGTTGGGTATATATAGAACTGTGGGAAAGTTGGCACTTTTCAACAGAAACATTTATTACGGTGAGTTTAGTGATGCCGACGAGATAAATGAGATGGTAAACGTCCAATATACTTCTTTGAATGAGTTCTTAGAAGATATGCGAAGAGAGTCGTCGGTATTAAAAAGAATTGTCAGAAAAATAGTTAATTATCCTAAATATATAATATATAAAAAATTTATAAAAAAATAGACTGTGTTAGAGATTTACGACACAGTTTTTTCTTAGTTTCTATTACGCAAAAAAGAAAAATATTGGATTTTGCGTAATAGTTTGATATAATTATGAGGGAGATGATTGGTGTGAAAATAATCGAAAGAGAGTATTATTTGACAAAAATTAAGAATGTTATTGGAACTCCTGATATAAAAGTGATAACAGGAGTGAGGCGCAGTGGCAAATCAAAATTATTAGATGTCTTTAAAAAAAGTATAGAAAAAAATGCTGGTAATAATGTGATACATATAAATTTCAACATTAAGAAATATGACGAGTTAAAGGATAGCGATGCACTTTATAAATACGTAAGTGAACACTATATAAAAGGCAAGAACAATTATGTTTTGATTGATGAAGTGCAAATGTGTAACGAATTCGAGAAAGCTATTAATTGGCTTCATGCAGAAGAGAAATATGACATTTATATCACAGGGTCTAATGCATTTCTATTGAGCAGTGATTTGGCAACTTTATTTACTGGTAGAACATTTGAAATAAAGATGTATCCTTTTTCTTTTAAAGAATTCGTTAAGTATTACGATTATAAAAATATAAGTGATGCATTCGAGAAGTATGTCTTTGAAGGTGGAATGTCGGGCTCTTATTTATATAAAACAGATGAGGAAAAATTTGAATATCTAGATAATGTATATAATACTTTAATCGTCAGGGATATTACTCAGAAGTATAATATTCGCAATAATAAATTATTAGACGATTTAAGTGATTTTCTAATGGATAACATATCTAATTTGACATCTTCTAGGAATATAGCTAAAGAGCTTTCAAAAAGAGCAAATAGTAATAAGGCAAAAACTGTTAATGATAAGACGATAAATAATTATTTAAAATATTTATGTAATGCTTTTGCCTTTTATAAAATAAGGAGATATGATATTCAAGGTAAAAAATATTTATCGAGTCAAGATAAATATTATTTAGTAGATCATTCTTTAAAGTATGCTAAATTGGGTACTAAAAATATGAACTATGGAAGGACCTATGAAAACATTGTGGCAATGGAACTATTAAGACGTGGTTACGAATTATATGTAGGCATTCTTCATAATAAGGAAATAGATTTTGTAGCAATGAAAAGAGATGAAAAAATATACATACAAGTATCAGATGATATAAGCAACGATAAAACTTTTATGCGGGAAGTCACACCTCTTTTACAAATTAAAGATGCCTATCCAAAAATGTTAATTGCTCGAACTAAACATCCGAACTATCAATATGAAGGAATACAAATAGTAGATATAGCGAATTGGTTATCGGAGTAATCTATATTTATCGATTTCCGAATA
>CAZXXI010000030.1:0-10632 GCA_964644815.1 uncultured Muribaculaceae bacterium | reverse complement strand
TTTTTATACCTATTTTGTTTTGGTAATGTTTCGACATTTTTTGACGTTTTTATAAATAATGGACATTCTATTTGCAATATATAGCCATTTATGGTAAAGTAAACGGCATCGATGGGGGTGAAAAAGAGTGTTAAACTGGTATAAAATTCATTTTGGACAACAGCTAGAAGAATTATATAGATTGAAAGAAAAAGCGAGCGGGAAGCAGCTTATAAAGATAAACCAAACGATTAGAATAATCACTTTAAGCATCGACGAGTTAGATTTGCTTCAATACCAAAGTCGTTTTCAAGAAGAAATCACTTTAGCTGACAAGCTTTGGAGCGAATGGGATAGTCGTCTAGGTGATAGTCGCTATTTGCAGATTTTAGAACCTTTGAGCGAAATGCCATTTTTAACTGAAGAAAAAAAGAACTTCTATGCGCCTAAGCTTGGAGATGAAGAATTATTCGAAATATTGAGAGAGTTCTTCATCAAAGCGACCGATAGAGAAATATATGGCTATTTCAAGAGAGTCTTTAAAAAAAGAAATAGATATGTACATACGGACCGATTGATGGAAGATGGGCCAGTAGCCGATACGCTCTATTTGCCTCATTACGATAGAGCACATATAAGACTTAAAAGGCAAGATGCCGTCGAGGACTTCACTGGATTTTCTCACGAGTTTGGACATGCATTACAGTTTCTATTGGCTTTTCATCCCAATATTCTTAGCAGTAATTATATATTTTCGGAGATAGTGAGCATCTTTTTCGAACTCTTGGGATATGAATATTTGAGGACTTGTGCGCCATTTCAAAATAAGAGCAGAAAAAATGAAAAGGTAGTGATGAACGATTTTCAAAATGTAGCGGCGTTGGAGCTGTTAGAAGAAGCTCTTTTCGACATCTATGCGCATGTGGACTTTAACAGTAGGAAGGGCATTAAAGAATTCGAAGAAGGTTATGAGAAAATCGTTCGAGGAAGCGAATACGAGGGCATTTCGTTAGAGGACACGTTAGACCAAAGGCCAATAAATAGAGTTCATTATATAATATCCTATATTATCGCGATAGAAATACTGATGGTATATAAAAGCGATAAAGAGAAAGGGTTGTATCTTTTAAAAAGAATCATAGGTCTGGATTTGAAATTAGGCCCTGACCACTATTATAAATCTATATCGAACGAAGGTATAGAACCAAATGCACACTTGTTAGATTTTTGGCAACACGTCGAAAAGGGAGAAAAAATGCAGTTTTAATTCTCCTTTTTCTTTGGCAATTTTGGACCGGATAGCGTTTGACATAAGAAGTCAATAGCATTATAATAGATTTACCGATTTGGACGAGATGAAAGGATTTGAAATTTATGGAAAAGAAGTTTACAAGCGAGATGGTAGATGATTTGGCAGACAAGCTTTTGATAGGTCTTTCAAGCGAAGAAAATAAAATGGTTTTAGACGAATTCGAAAAAATAGATGCGAGCATAGCTTTGATTAACAACATACCGAATATAGCCACAGTTGAACCGATGAGCTGGTGCTTAGATAGATGTGTAGATTCTTTACGAGAAGACGAAGTAGAGGACTCTATTTCATTAGATGATGCGCTTTCTAATGCCGATGGAGTTAGCGATAGGGAAGTAGAAGTTGTGAAGGTGGTGGCTTAGTATGGAATATATGGATAAGAGTATTTTAGAGATACATAAGGCTTTGAAAACGGGTAAAGTGACCAGTGAAGAATTAGTACACGAAGCTCTAGAAAAGTCGCATGTCTTAGAGGAAGAGTGCAACGCTTTTGTGACGATTATGGACGATGCTAAGGGTGTCGAAGTGACTGATGACTATTTATCGGGTATTCCATATGGCATAAAGGACAATCTGAGTACTAAGGGCATTTTGTCGACCGGTTCTTCCAATACGTTAAGAGATTATGTGCCTTTTTTTACAGCGACATGTCTTTTAAATTTGGAAAACCATGGAGCAATACCGGTCAACAAGACCGTTTTGGATGAATTCGGAATGGGTGCGACGGGTACGACTGGACATACGGGAACAGTATTAAATCCGTGGGATAAGACGAGGATGTGTGCCGGTTCCAGTGCGGGAAGTGCCTGTGCTGTAGCCGCGGGTGTCTATCCTTATGCACTAGGCACGGATACGGGGGATTCGATAAGGATGCCCGCTGCCTACTGCGGTATCGTCGGCTATAAACCGACTTATGGAATGGTTAGTCGCTATGGGCTGTTTGCCTTTGCTTCGAGTTTAGACCACATCGGAGCTCTAACGAGAACGGTAAAGGATGCCGCATTGGTCGTCGATGCCTTGAAAGGTCAAGACGAAAACGACATGACGAGTTGGGATTCCTCTAGTATGCATCTATTCGATGCTATCGATGGCAAAGTCGAAGGTAAGAAGCTTTGTTATGTAAAAGAGATATGCGATATAACGATGTACGAAAATCCATCAGAAGAACTGAAAAAGCATTTAGAAAATTTCCACGAAGTCTTGAAGAAAGTTAAAGACTTAGGAATAGAGGTCGAAGAGGTGAGCGTCGATAGAACGCTTCTATCGACGATTAAGAGTGCCTACGATGTCATCTCTTCAGCAGAGGCGACTTCGAACATGTCAAATTTGACGGGTATAGTCTTCGGTCCACGCGAAGAAGGCGAAGACTATGTGAGCATGATGAAGAACTATCGCACGAAGAACTTTTCACCGCTCATCAAGAGGAGATTCATAATCGGTTCTTATGTCTTACAGGCCGAGAATAAAGATAGGTATTTCTACAATGCCCAAAGAGCTAGAAGACTCATCGTCGACGAATGGAATAAACTGTTTGAAAAGTACGACGGCGTCATCTTGCCGGTCGGAAGTGGTACGGCAAAATACTTGGATGACTCATTAAACGACAATAGAGAAGAAAATAGAATCATAGAGTCACACCTCATCGTCGGCAATTTTGGTGGTTTCCCATCTATTACCATACCTGATGGTTTTATCGACGACTTACCAGTAGCGTTAAACATCACGGGCAAGTGTTATGACGATGAGAACATCTTGAATATTGCCGATGCGATTGAAGGCGTATTGGGATACAAGGGACAGACGAGAAAGGTGGCAAAATAATGGCTAAATATAAAGCTATGATAGGGCTAGAGATGCACTGTGAAATAAGCAAGACGAACACTAAAGTCTTCTCCGGCGCTAAAAACGGTTATACTACTAAGGCCAATGCGAACATAAGACCATTAGATATGGCATTCCCAGGAACGCTACCAGTCGTCAACAAGGAAGCTGTAAAGAAAGCTTTGATGGCGAGCATCATCTTAGGTTGTGAGCAGCCAGAGTATCTATATTTTGAACGCAAAAACTATTACTATCCAGACTTGCCGAAGGGGTTTCAGATTACGCAGGAGACGAAGCCAGCACCTGTTGGCATATATGGGCGTCTCGAGTACGAATGCGGTGATGAAGTAAAAAGCGTAAGGATAAATAACATACATCTAGAGGAGGATTCAGCCTCGCTCGACCACTTGACGAAGACGAGTTTAATCGACTATAACCGTGCCGGTGTTCCTCTTTTAGAGCTAGTTACCGAACCGGACTTTAGAAGTAGTGACGAAGCTGTAGCGTTCTTAGAGACGATGAGAGCTATATATCAATATGCCGACATCAGCGAAGCGGACTCTAAAAAAGGGCAGATAAGATGCGACGTCAACGTATCTATAATAGAAGAAGATTTAGATGAAGAAAATCCAGAGAATTGGGGAACCAAAGTCGAAATAAAGAACGTCAATTCGTTCAATGCCGTAAGGGAGACGATAGAATACGAGATTAAGCGTCAAACCGAACTCAAAGAAAACGGCACTTATGACGAGATGGAACAGCAGACGAGGCGTTGGGACGAAGAGACTTCGACGACGAAGTTCATGCGCGGCAAAGTAGATGCGATAGACTATAAGTATTTTATCGAACCGAATATTCCGAAGTTTAAGATAACGAGTGATTGGTTGGAAGAGATAAAAGCGAGCATTCCACCTCTAGCCAAAGAGCGCAAAGAGAAATACATAAATGAATACGGTCTCAAGGCATACGATGCCAAAGTTTTGGTCAAAGATAAGGCTATATCCGACTATTTCGAGCAAGTCGTAAGTCGTGGCATCGAGCCTGCAGAGGCAGTCAATTGGATTACGACTATCATCTTGGGATCAGTCAATAAACTGGAGACAACTATAGAAGAATTTTTTATAACTCCCGCTGTATTAGCAGAGCTTTTGAACATGGTAAAAAGTGGTAAAATAAGCCGAAACCAAGCTAAGAATGTTCTTTATGAAGCGGTCGATAGCGAAAAGAATCCGATAGAACTCATCAAAGCACAAGGTATGGAGCAGATTCAGGACGAAGGACAACTATTGAGTTTGGTGAGTGAAGTGTTGGATGAACATCCTAAAGAGATAAGCGACTATATAGATAAGGGACTAACCAATGTCGTCAACTTTTTGTTGGGACAGGTCATGAAGAAGAGCCAGGGAAAAGCCAATCCGGCAGTGGCGATGGAACTCTTGAAAGCCGAGCTAGAGAAAAAGAGAAACTAAAGAGATATATAGGAATATATGTCTTTTTCTATTGCGATTGACAAGGCTTCATCTATTATGTATAATCGAGTTAGAAGAGGAGGATAGAGTACTTTTAAAAAAGTATTCGTTTTGTAGTTTTATATGGAAAAAGAAGTAAAAGAAAAAGCAGATAAGACCGAAAAAAACACCCATGAAACAAAAAAGGCGAAGGAGTTAAAGCCGCTCGTCTGTTCGAGAATTTTGTTCGTCTCGGTTCTCGACAAGATTTATATGGTCGTCATCGCTCTTGGAGTAATCTTGATGACATACAATATCTTTAGGGGAGATACTGCTAGCTTGTATTATGGCTTTTGGGATAGAGTAGGATATGAACTATTCGGCTTGATAATCATGGGAATAACGTATTCAATTCTCAATTGGTTCTATAAGTGTGCGATTAAAACGATGATGTGTTTGACGGAAAAAGAGGTATATATAGAGAAGTATATTCCTTTCAAAAGAAGTGAAGCGAGCATTCCTTTGAACAAGATAACTGCCATTTCGACGGTAAACATCTTTTGGATATTCAGATGTATCATAATTCACAGATATCAACAATTGCCGACTTTCTTTTGGACTTGGAACAACCAAGAGTTTAAAGATGAATTGGATAAACTCTTGACCGGAAGAGATGAAAAAATCGAGAATAAGTTTAAAGATAGAAGCATCATAACAAAAGATAAGTATAAATATGTCGGTTTCGCAGGCATAGCTCTTGGAGCAATCATATTGTTGATTGGCATAGTGAGATTTTTCAATTATACTTTTAGCGATGAGAAAAAGTTGATAGGTAAGTACATCGACGATACAAACGTGGTCGAACTGATAAACGACGGGACTTGTACGTTGTCACACGACATCATAGGTGAGACACTGGAGTCTTGTAAATGGACATATTATAAGGATGCTAAAGAAGTAAGAATAGATTACGAATACAATTATAAATCGTCTTATTCTTATTATTCATCTAAGAGATACGATTCGATAAGGATGAAATACGATTCTAAAAATAAGACTTTGGAATATGATGAAGTGACTTATAAGAAGAAATGAGTATTTAAGTACTCGTTTTTTTGTGGGGAAGCATTTTTGTATACGAATGTATATAAAAGTGCGCTTAGCCTTTTTAATTTTAAAAAAATGTTTTATAATAGTTAATGTGGAGATGGCAAAATGGAAGGAATACTTGCAAATATCGATGAATTTATCACGACTCTTTTGAATTCGTTGGGCATATATGGACCACTTTTGGGCTGTTTTCTGATACTAATAGAATCCATATTACCGATGTTGCCATTGTCCGTGTTTATTACGCTCAACTTTTATGCTTTCGGGCATCTCTTAGGATTTTTGATATCTTATGTCTTGACCGTCATCGGGTGCAATATCGCCTTCGTGTTGGTGAGAAAGTCGATGAAAAACAGATTCGAGCTTCTCGTGCGCAAGTTCGACAAGAATAGGGCACTCAAGATAATTAAAAAATTCGAAAATATAAAGATGAACACTTTAGTAGCGCTTTTAGCTTTTCCCTTCACGCCGGCATTTTTGATAAATATATTCAGTGGCGTTTCCAATATGGAACACAAGAAGTTTTTGACAGCGACTATCGTGGCTAAACCGTTCATGGTCTATTTTTGGGGATACTTGGGAGTGACTCTTCTAGACAGTCTTACCCATCCCGAATATTTGATTAGAGTAGTGATCATGGTGGCGGTGGCATATGTATTGAGTTCGTTACTCAATAAAAAGTTGGGTATAGATTAGGAGTAAGAAATGGAGTATTTAATAGTAGGACTTTTGGTAGTAGTAATCGTCCTTTTAATAGTGGTGTTGCTGCGCAAGAAAGATAACTTGGACATAGTCGATAGAATGGGGGCTTTGGAGAAGAATATTACGAAAGACATAGGAGACTTCAAGTACGATTTCAGTAATGCTTTAAAGGGCGATTTCGACAAACAAAACGAGACGATCGAGAGAAGACTCAATCTCATCAACGAAAAGGTGAACGAGAGGTTGGACGTCAATTTTGAGAAGACGAACAAGACCTTTGCGAACGTCATCGAGAGATTGTCGAAGATAGATGAAGCACAGAAGAAGATAGATAGCCTTTCGACGGATATCGTCAGTTTGCAGTCCATCTTGACGGATAAGAAGACGCGCGGAATATTTGGAGAGACAAACCTCGCCATCGTCTTAGCGAGCGTATTCGGAGAGAAGAACGACAAAATTTACCAATTACAATATACGCTTCCGAATGCGACGATAGTCGATGCCATCCTCTTCGCGCCCGAACCGTTAGGCACGATTGGCATAGACTCCAAGTTCCCTTTGGAACACTATGAAGCGATGATTGATAGAAATAGGAGCAAGGAAGAAAGAGAAATAGCTGGCAAGATGTTTAAGGTGGACGTCAAGAAGCACATCGATGCGATAAGTTCTAAATATATAATCGACGACGTGACGGCCGATCAGGCGATTATGTTCTTACCCGCGGAGGCCATCTTCGCCGAGATAAATGCCTATCATCCAGATATACTAAACTATGCCTATAAAAAACGCGTCTGGATAACGAGTCCGACGACATTGATGTCGACGCTTACCATCATAAGCATGATCATAAAAGATATGGAAAGAGATAAGTATGCGAAACTCATCCATACGGAACTATCCAAGTTGGGCATCGAGTTCGGCCGCTACAAAGAGAGATGGGACCACTTATCTAAATCTATTGAGGCCGTCAACAAGGACGTCTTAAACATCCATACGACGACGGATAAGATAACTAAACGGTTCGAAGAGATAAACAATGTCGAGATAAAGACGCAAGATTTAATAGAAGAGAGCAATGAATAAAATGGGAAGTGAAGCTATGAGTCTTCCTATTAAGAAGTGTCTATAGGAAATATTCGAATTTTCGAGGATGCTTTTTATTTGAGTGTGGATAGAGAGTCCTCCAAAAGTGATGGCAAAGATGAACCAAAGAAGAGATGCCCCTTTCGCAGTCAACAAATGAAGCGCATTGGTCAATTCGAGAGCGCTCGCGAGAAAGAAAGAAGATATGCCGAGGATGTCTAAAAGAGAATTTACTAAGCCATAAAAGACGATGACGCCTAGTATCATGAGGAGAACGTTAAAAGATTTGGTTATGGAAGAGGAGAGACAGTCGATGAAAGACTGTTGTCTGTGAGTCTTTGGCTTATCCTTTTGCCTTTTAAACTTTCTTCGGAAGAACAAGTATATTAAAAAGTTCGTAGCATAGAGATATAAAACGATGAGGAAAAAAGATTGGACGTCTGGTGAAAATGCTAGGATGAAAAGGGGGTTAGGCGAATACGAGAAGAGGAGAAGAAAATTGGCGTCATCTAGCGAGATATAGCCGTCGCTATAGAACTCTTTGATGTATTTGGCATTGGTCGGAGTTCCGGATATGAGAGATATGAGGAATAAGAGAACTGTATTGTTTTTGAAAAGTTTGTAGATGGCGTTTAAAAGACCGTAGTTTATGAGGAGGTCTATGAGAAAATAGGCCGGTAACATCGAAGGCACTATGGATGTGATAAAGAGATTCATAGAATCTAGGACGGAAGCTTTGACGAGGCTAGAATACTTAAAAGTCATCACGAAACACGTCAACAACAAAAACATGATAAGATAATCTTTAATTTTTTTCATCTCTTAAATTTATGCTAGAATTGATGAAAATTTCACATAAAATATACATTAAGTTTGCTATAATATAGATAGGTGGCTAAATTATGTTAAAAAAGATACAAGAATTTATAAAGGACGAGTGGAAGTTTTTATTGGTAATAGCTTTTACTTATTTAATTTTGACTTATGAATTACCCTATGTAATATATAAGCCAGGTGGACATATCGATATGAGCGACCGCGTGAGTGGCGAAAACTTGTACGACGTCGACGGCTCACTGTCGATGACATATGTCAGTTTGGTCAAGGGTTCGATTCCATTTCTCTTAGCGTCCTTTCTCATACCAAATTGGGATATCGTGCCGACGGAAGATTTGACATACGACGAAGAGAATTTCGACGAGACTGTCGAAATCGATAAGATATACATGAGAGAAGCTATAAGCAACGCCGAATACGTCGCCTATACGAATTCGGGAATAGAGTTCGAGGAAAAGGCTGTCCATAATATCGTTACTAATAAGAGTAGCGAAGCTCTGACAGAGTTGCACTACGGAGATGAGATAATATCTTTCGATGGAGAATACTATTCGGGCTTGAAAGAGTTTCAAAACTATATAAGTGCGAAGAAAGCGGGAGACGAAGTAACGATAGAGTATAAGCGCGACGGCAAATTGAGAACGGAAAAAGTTACTCTCATCGAAATAGAGGGAGTTACTAAGGTCGGGCTCGGCATCGCTACGGTGAGCGAATACGAGACGAAATACGATATCGAAATCAAGACGAAAGCGAGCGAATCAGGACCATCTGGCGGTTTTATAACAGCTTTAGAGATATATAATCGTATTACGCCCGAGGATATAACTAAAGGCAAGAAGATAATGGGAACGGGTACGATAGATAGAGATGGAACAGTCGGCGTCATAGGTGGAGTTAAATACAAACTCTTGGGAGCTTATAACGACGGGGCAGAAGTCTTCATATGTCCTAAGGACAACTACGAGGAAGCTCTCAAGGTTGTCGAAGAAGAAAAGATGGACATCGTGCTATTCGGAATAGAGAGTTTTGAAGAAGGGCTAGAGAAGCTCAAGAATATGTAAATTATTCGAAAACTTTATATAAATGTAAGAGGAGATATATAGTGATAGAACAAGTAAGACGACAAGTGTATGAGTTATTAGGCAAAGATGTATCTGGACATGGCATGAGTCATGTCGAAAGAGTACTAGACTTATCATTAAAATTTGCCGAAAAAGAAAAAGCCGATAGGGAAACGGTTGCTCTAATCGCATTATTGCACGACGTCGACGATTATAAATTGTTTGGAGAAGAAAGCCAAAACAATTTGACCAATGCCAAAAAAATTATGGAAAGCGTAAAGATTAATAGAGAAATGCAAAAAAAAGTGTGTGATTCTTTAAAATGCATCGGTTACAGCAAGCGCCTAAATGGAATAGTGGCTAGTACTATCGAAGGAAAAATCGTTTCTGATGCCGATATGTGTGATGCTATAGGAGCAGTCGGCGTTATAAGAGTATGCCAATTTGGATCAAAAATCAATCGCCCCTTTTTTGTAAAAAGTGTTTTCCCGGTCGAGGATACGAGTTTTAACTATGATATGCAAAAAACAGCTAGTACTGTTAACTTTATCATAGAAGTTTTGCTAAAATATAAAGATTTGATGCTTACAAATGCCGGTGTAGAAGAAGCTGAAGAAAGGCATAAATTCATCGTCAAATTTTTATATCGGTTTTTCTATGAGGAAAACGCTTCCGAATGGATCGATTATTTAGATAATCACTTAGATAAAGATTTAAAATAATCGTTATATATTACATTATACTTTATGAATAAATATTTCTGTGCTATATGTTGTAGCGCAGTTTTTAGTGCAAAAAAAAATAGAAGAGGCCCCCCTGAAGGTCCTCTTCCTAAAAAAGAATAAAAAGGGGTTGGCTAGTGTGATACTAGCATACCAATTCGCCTTCGGAAAAGTGAATTGGTAGTTCATATATTAAGCGATTAAGGTAATAAAGTCAACACTTTTTTAAAACTTTTTTAAAGTTTTTTTGAAGGTCCTTTTTTAATCGATATTCTAGGCGGTGTTGTCGTAAGATTTTCTTCTGAGAAAAGTAGAGAGTGGGCACTGATTTAGACATTAAATGGCAAGAAATATTTGACAAAAGTGTATCTAAAATGCTATACTTTTAATATAGAAACGAAGGTGACAAGAACTACTCGAAAGCTAGTTGACGATTTGAGTTGTTTTTTTGCACAATTTATTCGATTTATTATTGACAATTTTGGGATATGCTAGTAAAATTGTAAATTGGTGGCATATCTTTTTTAAGTATAAGAAATTTCCGCCCAAAAAAATAC
>CAZXXI010000029.1:0-10800 GCA_964644815.1 uncultured Muribaculaceae bacterium | reverse complement strand
CTATTCCTTTATCTCTATAATTTTCTTTTACAGCTAAATATAAAATAAATCTTTCATTTTTATTGTTAATTGAATATATAAATGCAATAACTTCTTCTTCAATAAGCACCACATAAATACTTGCTCTTTTTAAAATGAAATTTATTAATAATTTTATCAAAGAGAATCTGTTTTCTTTACTAAAGGAATCTAAATATATTCTTTTAAATTCTTGATAATTTTTAATATTAAATTTCTCTATTTTGTAATCCATACAAATCTTCCTTTCAACGAATATGTAAAATCATTATTTTTATCATCTCTAGACATTTTAATCACTTCAATTTCTCTTTAATATTATAACATAGATATAATCATTTTTATGTCCTTTTATAAAAAAAACAATATGACTCTTCCATACTGTTCATGTAGTTTTCCTAAAAAGATTAAATGTGTAATCTCATCGCCAAATCTTTTTTTAAATGGGAAAAATCGAAGAGGAGTAAGATGATTAGATTGATGATGCCAAAACAGGCGCTTATCACCGCTAAAGGTTTGAATGTCACTATCTCCTTCATATAAAGGAAAATCGGCAAAAACTCCAACAAAATGTGCAAATAGATATATATGCTGTTGTCTTCGATAGCAAAATGGGATACGAATCTAAGGGCCACTAAAAACACTCCATAGCCTATAGCGACGCTCGGAAGAACATAATTCCAGCTCCACCCTCTAAAACCCGTCAAATCGTCCCAAAGAGTCGTAATGATGAGTATTATAAAACTCATATAAAACATCATCGACAACACTCGACTATGTCCCTTCATGATACCCAGAAATACGATATACATCGACCAAAGGGCAGCTATTACAAACGCGCTCCAAGAAGTGTTAGGAGTGAGAACTTTATTGAGGAAAACGGCCAAAATTGATATGCCTAAAACTGCTATCGTCAAAATCCTTTTTATAAACTGCCAAGTAGACATCGTTTTGATGATGGGATAAGTTGGCGACTCTGTTTTCTCTATTTTGGCATTGCAGAGGGGACAACACACTCCTTTTGTATCGACTAAAACGTTGCATTTATTGCATTTTGGCATACTCAATCACTCCTTATTGCTCACTATTTTCACTCTTTTAATGCCGGCATTCTGCAAAAATCTGACCATATTTCTCTCTATTTCGTTCGTCGTAAAATGGGTCATAAAGCCCAATACTAACTCGTCGCCATAGCTCATCGTCGTCAAATGCATATCTACCGTACTCATGATGCCCGAAAATGACTCTATGTATTTGGCATATTCTTTAGGCATCCTGACGACGCCCAGGTTGGAGAAGGTCATCGTCTCCGTATTTCTAAAACCGGTGATGACTCCTAATATGACATCTTTTAAAACGTTGGGAATAATCCTTAAAAGCAATATCTTTTCTAAAGCCATATAAGAATCTAAAAGTGCTTGCAAATTGTCCTTAGCAAATTCTTCTTTAAATCTTCTCTTTAAAAATTCTATTATGTCTTCAAAAGTGTCCCTTTCATCGTATTTGTATTGGATGCTGATGGTATAGAAAAAATTCCGAATCGTCTCCGAAGGGAATACTCCGCGCAAATCTATCGGAATAGTTATTCCGATCGGCTTTTTTAAATCTTTCACTCTAGCGCTCGCGAGTATGCTCGAGATGAGTACAGCCGTCAAATATATAGTGACAGTCGTATCGTATTTATGAGCTAATTCTTTTATTTCTTTAACCGACATATGCACTTCTAGGACATCGCCTACCGTGCTTTCTTTGCGAGGAAACTTCAACTTGTAAGCCGCTTTATTTTTGCTCATTTTGATTTTTCTACTGCCTTTACTAAATCTCTTAAAGTCGTCAGATTCTTTAGCATATTTGCTCGCCCTATTTATCTCATCGTGAAAACTACTATCGTGCACCAAATCCAAATAATATGCCACTAAATATTTTAAGAACTCGAGTGCTCCATTGCCATCGGTCAATACGTGATACACGTCTAAATTTATCCTCTTTTTATAATAGCTAACTCTAAATAGAAGTGGACCATCTAACTTAGAGCAGGGATTGGTGTGTTCTTGTAGGGCGACGGGTACGACGTTCGAGGTCTCCAAATAATGCCAAAAAAGGCCGGACTTCATCGTACACAAAAAGATGGGAAATTCCTCGCAAGTCGCCTTTAAAGCGACGTTCAAAATCTCGAGATTTACTTCTTCATTTAAACTGCAAACGAGCCGAAAGACATTAGTATTCAAACTGTTCGTCATCGAAGGCATGATTTTAGCAGAATTGTCCAATTTGTACCAACATTTATCTCGCACCACGTTCACCTACTTCTATAGTATTATATTATAATTATTTTAAACTGGCAACCGCGCTTGCAGCCCAAAAAAGAGCCCTACCTCGAGCTCTTCAAAATCATTTACTATTTCTCCAATTCCTTTATTCGACCTTGCCCCAAGAACCGAAAGGAAAGACGACGAAATTAGTAGTGCCCAATATATCTTCCTTTTTGACACAGCCTATAACCCTACTGTCAACCGAATCTTCCCGATTATCGCCCAATACATAATATTCGCCTTCAGCACAGTAATCGATAAAGTCGCTCGTATAACCGTAGCCGTATTCGTTTTCCAATATTTCTCCATTTATATATAAGACATCATCCCTATAGGCCACATCTTCTTTCGGTAGACCTATTACCCTCTTTATCAGCTTTTCTTTTCCCCTTTTGACGACGACTATGTCGAAGCGTTCGATAGAATTCTTAGCGTACTTTTTTAATATCATATAATTGCCATTTTCCAAAGTCGGATGCATACTAGATCCATTTACCTTAATGGGTGTCACTATAAAAGTCCTAATCAAAACGACCACGATAATGATTATGACATATATTCCATACTCTTTAATAATTTTCTTAACATTCTCGTTCATCATCGTCACCTATATTCCTATTGCTAATTATAACATATATTGTCCAAAATGTTCACGTTTTTTATATAACAAAAAAGTTCGAATTGAATCCGAACCTTGGTTATCAATTATTTCGCTTTATAATAAAAACCGTCTTTAGTACTCTTGACGAGGCCTCTTGCCTTCAGGAAATTGAATACGCCCTCTTGACCTTTTATCTTTTCCTTAACTTCGTCTTTAGGAATGCAAGAATTCTTATCGAAAGCATTCTTCTCTTCGAAAATAGCTCTAACTTTAGCGATATCTTCTTCGCTTGGAGCAAAAACCGGTTTGTTGAAACTCAACTTTTCGTCACCTGCTTCGATACATCTTTTGATGCTCGATACGACTCCGCTTATACCTAATACAGTAAACAATAGAGAAAAAATATAGTCGTGCATTATAGCCTTTTTAAATGTGTCGATAGAATATAGAACCTTGAACATCTCCATGTTTGTCGTACCATACTCTTTTAACAATAACAACTGAGGTATGATGAATAGAGTTGCGATAGTTATACACACGAGCGATACTACCGTTATAATAATCGGTAACTTCTTATCGATTTTGCCCTTCAAAAGTTCATATCCCTTAACTGCTCCCATGGCGATAAAGATGGCAAAGATGGACCACATCATATTGGCATAGACATAACACAAAATCCAAGGCAATGTTGCAATCGTTCCGCCTACTAAAGCTCCTACAATTCCCATGACATAACTCTTATTTTTTTCATCAGTTTTTCCCATATAAAATACTTCCCTTCTTCTCACCTAGATTATACTATAAAATACGCCAAAGTAAAACGTTTTTTTAAAAAACTTCCTCGAAAGGAAGTAATTATTCGCTTCTCAAAGCCTCTACTGGATCTTTTTTCGATGCTATGCGCGACGGTATGAGACCGGCGATAACGGTCAAGATGATGCTGATGGCTATCAAAGCAATCGCTCCTACGACCGGAAGAACGCTGATATTTTTGACGTCGGTCAATCTTTCGATGACGACGTTGGCAGGAATGTTCAAAAGTATCGTTATGACGATTCCCAAAATTCCTGAGAATGCTCCTACTATCAAAGTCTCGGCATTGAAGACGCGCGATACATCCCTTTTAGACGCACCTATCGCTCTTAAAATTCCGATTTCTTTGGTTCTCTCCAAAACGGAAATATAGGTTATGATTCCTATCATTATCGAAGAGACGACGAGTGAAATCGAAACGAAAGCGATTAAGACATAACTGATGATGTTGACGATATCGGTAACAGAACTCATGAGCATGCCGACTAAATCGGAATAATTGATGACGTTCTCTTCTCTTCCTGATTGTTCCTCTTTATCGTTATACTCCCTGATGAGTTCTTTTATCGCATCTTTATCTTCAAAACTCTTCGCATAGATATTGATAGAAGCCGGTTTTTCGATATCGATTGCTCCTAAACTCTCTAGCGTCGATTCGTACGTCGCACTGGCCTCTTCTTTATAGCGGTTTATCACCTCGGCCATCTCTTCTTGTGATAGACTTGCGAGATACCTCTGCTGTTCGACGCTCAAATCTTTTATCGAAAACTCTTTATCGGAAAATTTTAAACCGGTGAGTACATTAGTATCCTTTTTTTCTTTTTGTTCTTTGACGATAGCCGCTTCGTTATTCTTCTCTATTACGTAATCGGTTAAATCCTTAGTATAGAGAACTTTACCCATCGTATCTTTTGCAATAGCGGAATCCTCACTAGGTTTTATGATGCCGACGATTTCGAGTTCTTCTGCTTCATCCAAAAGGCTCTTGACGAATTTTTCGTCGTCTTTTCTATACGCCCAAATGCCATTTTTTTTCTGGTAATAGTCCGTATTCTGTAACATTTTAAATTTCATGCCGATTAAATCTTCGAAGTCGTAGACTATTTCCTCAGTTTCTATAGTCTCCCCGGCCATGACTTTATCGAACGATTCTTTCAGTTCCTTTTGGTTCTTGAGACCGAGTGCATATAAGACATAATCGGTAATCCTATTATTGGCATCGACGAGCAAGACCACTTCGTTATACTTTTCTGGCATATGTCCAGTAACTACGTCGTACATTTTGTCGTTTAACTCGTCGTTTTCTAAAAGTTCTCCCCATACGTCTTCCATCATGATATTCATGCCACCGTACATATCGGCCATCTCGGACATGCCTAAAGTATCGAGCACGGTATCAGGATTTACTTGAACTACGCCATCTTTATAATCAGGATTGTACAATTGGATATCCAGATTATAGCCATAGTTTATAGCCGAAGTGTGCTCCAAAAATTCGTCCTTTTTCTCTTCTACATATTCTTTAAATGATTCCAAATTGTTCGATTTAATGCTCGAACTCATTATCGAAAGTGAATCGATGATGACATCGTTAGAATAGACTTTTGAGCTATCATAATCCTCTTGTTTCTTCTGCTTTTCAATCATGCTAGACATCATCGAAGTCATATCGATACTCTTTCTATCTATCGTGATAGGGTAAGATGTCAATGTCTCCTCTTGTACGTTGTCGATATACGTTTGAACACCATTAGAAAGGGACAAGATGAGCGCAATACCGATGATACCGATAGAACCGGCAAAAGCCGTCAATAGAGTCCTTCCCTTCTTCGTCAAGAGATTGTTGAAGCTTAGAGATAGAGCTGTCTTAAAAGACATGTTAGTCTTTTTATCGTTCGAACTCATCTTTTCTTCGCTCTTACCATTATATGGGTCAGTATCGCCCAATATTAGCCCATCTTTTAACTCTATTATCCTCGTCGAATAATCTTCCGCTAAGTCGGCATTGTGCGTTACCATGATGACTAGTCGATCGCGAGCGACATCTTTTAAAAGGCTCATGATCTGTGTGCTCGTCTTCGAATCGAGTGCTCCCGTCGGTTCGTCCGCTAAAAGGATATCGGGGTCGTTCACAAGTGCTCTTGCAATAGCGACTCTTTGCATCTGACCACCGGAGAGCTGATTAGGTCGTTTATCGATATGGGCTCCCAATCCTACTTTTTTAAGAGCTTCCACCGCTCTTTTTCGGCGTTCATTTTTAGAAACTCCTGATAGGGTTAGTGCTAATTCGACATTCGCCAATATGGATTGATGTGGTATCAAATTGTAACTCTGAAATACAAATCCAACTTTATGATTGCGATAAGTATCCCAATCTCTATCCTTATATTTCTTTGTACTAACTCCATTGATGACCAAATCGCCACTCGTATAGTCGTCTAAACCTCCGATGATGTTTAAAAGAGTCGTCTTACCAGAACCTGACGGTCCTAGAATCGATACGAATTCATTTTTACGAAAACTGATACTTACCGCATCTAATGCTTTTTGAGTAAGTGTATCCGTTTTATAGACTTTAGTAATTTTCTTTAGTTCTAACATTTTCTATTGCTCGCTTTCATTAGTATTTTGGAACTGCGAATTGTACAGTTCTGCATAAAATCCCTTTTTCTTCAAGAGTTCTTCGTGATTTCCCTGCTCGACTATATTACCATTGTTCATGACCAAAATCAAATCGGCATTTCTAATCGTCGACAGGCGGTGCGCTATGATAAAGGACGTCCTGTTTTTGGTGAGTTTATCCATCGCCTCTTGGACGACCAATTCCGTTCTCGTATCGACCGATGAAGTTGCCTCATCTAATATCAAGAAAGGTGAATCGTCGACCATACTTCGGGCGATAGTGATGAGCTGTTTCTGCCCTTGTGATAGTGAATCGGTATCCTCCAAGTGCGAATCATATCCATCTGGAAGCGTCTTGATAAAGTGATCTAATCCAATTTTTTTACAAGCTGTTTCGATTTCCTCATCCGTTATAGAGTCGTCATTATAACGAATATTCTCCTTTATAGTACCATCGAAAAGCCAAGTATCTTGTAAAACCATGACGAATAAATCGTGTACATTTTCTCTCGATAAATCGTTTATCGAAACTCCATCTATCAATATATCGCCTGAATCTATTTCGTAAAATTTCATAAGCAAATTCACTATCGTCGTCTTACCTGCTCCCGTCGGACCGACTATAGCTACCTTCTCACCCGGCTTAATCTTGGCACTGAAGTTTTTGATGATAGGCACATCTTTATTATATCCGAAGTTGACATTTTTAAATTCGATGCTCCCTTTGATTTCATCTTTTGAAAGTTCTTTATTTTTATCATCTTCATTACTCTGTTCAGGCGCTTCTAAAAACTCGAACACCCTCTCTGCTGCTGCTGCAGTCGACTGCAACTGCGTCATCGCTTGGGCAAACTGTGTCAAAGGTTGTGTAAACAATCTTATATAAATCATGAAAGCTACGATGACTCCAAAAGTTGTCTGTCCCTCCATCGTAAGTATTGCCCCCACTATGCAGACGGCGACATAACCGAAATTGCCGATAAAGCTCATAATGGGGTGCATGAGTCCCGAATAGAATTGACTCTTGCGGCCATTTTCGAAAAGTCTCTCATTTATGTCGTCGAATTCTTTTTCCACTTCTTCGGTCGCATTATAAACTTTTATGACGTTGTGACCAGAATACACTTCTTCTATATGCCCATTTATATTTCCGAGTTCACTTTGTACTTTTGAGAAATACTTTTGGCTATTTTTCAATATGATACTCATGAGAACAAATCCCAAAATAGTCGAAACAACTGCGGTTATAGCCATAATCGGACTCGTCTTAAACATCATGAACAGGGAACCGAAGAACATCGTTATCGCGACGACTAGCGTACTAAACGACTCGTTCATCGAATGCCCTATCATATCGACATCATTTGTCACACGCGATAACGTATCTCCAATCGTCGTCTTATCGAAATATGAAAGAGGAAGTCTGTTTACCTTGACACTTATTTCACTGCGCATACCTTTGGCAAATTTGTTAGTAATAGTTGCCATTATGATACCTTCTAAATAGTTGAATATAAAGCTCATACTGTAAAATATGATAAGAGTAAAACCTATCGTCTTAATCTTATCCATGTCTATTCCTGTGATTAAACCTTCAGTAATAGTATTCGTTATTTCTTTCAGTTTATCCGGACCCAAAAGTGCCAAAATAGCCGATAGAGCTGCACTAATCCATGCAACCACCATTATTTTAAAATAGGAAGTATTATAGGTAAAAAGCTTCTTTATCGAACTTTTAAAATCGCGCGCTTTATCTTCGCCATTAGTTCTGTTATTATGCATTATCTAACTCCTCCTTTGAAAGTTGTGAAGAGGCGATTTGTCTATATATCTCGCATGTCTTAAGAAGTTCGCTATGTTTTCCTATCCCAACACATCTTCCTTCATCTAAGACGACTATCTTATCGGCATCTCTTATCGTACCTATTCTTTGAGCAACTATTAAAATAGTGGCCTCTTTTGTATATTTCTTAAGAGCATTTCTCAAAGTAAAATCCGTCTTATAATCCAAAGCTGAAAAAGAGTCATCGAATATATATATTTCGGGGTCACGCGCTATAGCGCGTGCGATAGAAAGTCTCTGTTTTTGACCGCCGGAAATGTTCGTTCCGCCTTGTGCTACTTCCGTTTCGATACCACCATCCAATTTATCGATGAATTCTGCTGCTTGGGCAACTTTGGCAGCTTCTACTATTCTCTCTTCGCTCGGTTTACCATCTTTAGTTTTACCTAAAGCGATGTTCTTGCCAATACTTCCTTTAAACATGACAGCTTTCTGTGATATATAGCCGATTTTGTCGTTTAAAAATTCTCGTTTCATATCTTTAACATCTATGCCATCGATTAAAACGGAACCCTCCGTCGCATCGTAAAAACGCGGTATCAGATTGATGAGTGTCGATTTACCGGAACCTGTCGACCCAATGAAGGCAACCGTTTCTCCCTTTTCTGCCTTGAAACTTATGTTTTCTAAAATGCATTCTTCGGCATCGGGATATTTAAACGACACATTTTTAAACTCGACAACTCCCCTTAAATCGGTCTTATCTTCGTCTATTCCACCTTCTTTGATGCGCGGTTCTGTCTCCAACACTTCGTTGATTCTCTTTACTGATACGCTTGCACGTGGATAGATTACGAACAACATGACTAGCATGATGAAAGACATGATGACCTGTACGGCATAAGACGAAAACGTCACCATGTTTCCAAATATAGTCATCTTGTCGACTAAATTGGCTCCGTTTATGAGCGTAGCTCCCGTCCAATAGATGGCGAGCGACAGCGCCGACATGATGGTACTCATCACTGGACTCATGATGGCCATCGTCCTTTGGGTAAATAGATGTGTCTTTGTCAGTTCATCGTTAGCTTTTTCAAACTTATCGAGCTGATACTCTTCGGCATTATACGCCCTCACCACTCTTATTCCCGATAAATTCTCCCTCGTGATGCGGTTTAAATTATCCATAAGCGACTGTATTATTTTAAATTTAGGTAAAACAACTAACACGAGCATTATTATCATCGCTAAGACCACGAACACTCCAATTGCCGTGATGATGGAGAACTCGAAGCCTTTATTAGCTATCTTCAAGATAGCTACTGTTGCCATGATAGGAGCTTTGATGAGCATCTGTACAGCTAAAACGACGAACATCTTAACTTGTGTTATATCGTTTGTGCTCCTCGTAATCAAACTCGCTGTCGAAAAATTTTTAATCTCTTCCATACCGAAAGACTGTATTTTCCTAAAAATCTTTCCGCGCAGATTCTTCTCGAAACTAGTGCCGATAAAAGCTGCACAGTAACCCGTAATAACTGCTGCAACCAAACTGCCAAAAGCACACGCGAGCATGTAACTTCCCTGCTTTAAGACGTCTGCTATTTCGCTACCAGGCGTCTGCACTAATGCTGTAATCTCCTGCATGTAGTCCGGTATCTTTAAATCCAAGAAAACCTGAGCAACTATGAACACGATGCTTACAGCTAAAAAAAGCCATTCTTTCTTTTTAAAGTTTTCAAAAATCTTAAGCATTCTCTAATTTCCTTTCTTTTTGACATTCTCTTTCATAATGTCTAACACCCTATAAAAGGCGTCTAAATCCTCTTTATCTATATCTTTCACCAAATCTTCTTCGATTCGTTCCATCTTCGCAAGTATTTTATCTTTATATTCTAAAGCAGTACTGGATAGCATTACTATTTTTTCGCGTCCATCTTGGCTAGATGAACCCCTCGTAATAATCATATTCTTTTCCATCGTATCGAGAACACCAGATATAGTAGATTTTCTTATTCCCAAAACATTTTCAAATTCTTTTTGAGTTATCTCTTTATCGCCATTGTCTAATAAATACTTTATAATTAACAGTTGCGTATAATTGGCATTCTTTTCTCCGAAGAAAGCACCTATCGAGTTAACTCTCGATACGGAGTTTAAAAGGTCCTTTATTTCTTTCAATGGATAACGTTTCAATTTCTCTCATCTCCCTTTTAGTTAGTTCACTAACTTTTTTGCACTTTTCCAGTATATTACTTCCAATTTTTTATGTCAATGCTTCCCCTATCTATTTCACCAAAAACTCACAAAAAAAATGCCCGAGGGGCAACGTACTCACAAGTACGCTTAACATTTAGTTACCTACCTCGGGTCTTGTTACATATCTTACCATCTTGTCTTTATCGAGTCAATATCTATTCGACAAAATTTAAGAATTTGTCGTAAACACTATCTATTTTCTAGAACACACGTTCTATAAATGGCGATGAATTGTATGTTTTTGCTCTTTTTATGACTTTTTGCATCCTTTTGATGAGAAAAATAAATCTGTTCGGTATAATAATAAGTAGAGGGATATATTTAGAGAGGAGAAAATAATTATGATTGAACATACAATTAAAGTAACAAATAAGAAAGAAAAAGAGTTTAAG
>CAZXXI010000028.1:0-10976 GCA_964644815.1 uncultured Muribaculaceae bacterium | reverse complement strand
ATTTGCAATTACCGAAAAAGCTAAGAAGATGGCGAGAGGTGATTACAGCGTCGAATTCGAGAGGAGCAACATAAGTGAGATAGACGAATTGTCGGAGACTTTAAACTATGCTAAAAATGAGATGTTGAAGATGGATGACTACCGAAGGGATATCATGGCCAACGTCGGGCACGACCTGAAGACGCCTTTGACACTCATAAAGTCGTATGCGGAGATGGTACGAGATATAACATATAAAGATGAGGAGAAGAGAAATACTCATTTAAACGTCATCATAAATGAAAGCGATAGATTAAACGCTTTAGTAAACGACATCATCGATTTATCCAAACTAGAGGCCGACGTCGAGAAATTGGATATGACTTCATTCGATTTAATCGCAGAGATTAAAGAAATCATAGGCAAGTTCGAAATATTGGAATTGACAGAAAATTACAATTTCGTCTTTACAGGTCCAGAAAAGGCTATGATAAAGGCCGATAGAAATAAGATGAACCAAGTAATATATAACCTAATAAATAATGCTGTCAACTATACTGGTGATGACATGACCGTTTATGTGAACGTATCAAAAGTGAAAACCGGTTTCTTGGTAGAAGTAATCGATACGGGTAAAGGAATAGATAAAGAGACGATTAAACACATTTGGAATAGATACTATAAGACGGAGAAGAAACATAAGCGCAATAAAGTGGGAACAGGACTGGGATTATCCATAGTTAGAGAAATTTTAGAAGCACATGGATTTACTTATGGAGTTAAGAGCAACGTCGGTAAAGGCACAAACTTTTACTTCACTGTAAAAAAATAGTGTATATTTTAATAAATATAGCGATTTAGGTGTTGCAATTTTATTTTATCTTTGCTAAACTGTATTATAGTAAAGGAGGAATAAATGATGGATAGAGAAAGAGGAGACGGTAATACAATTTTACTAACAGTAATTGGAGTTGCGACTTTATTGGTAGCATTGGTAGGTGCAACATTTGCGTATTTCTCTGCGCAAATCACTAATGAATCTACACAGAGCATGAACATTTCAACCGCTGCTCCAGTAGGACTTCGTTACATAGGTAAAGATTTATCAATTTTGAATGCTATTCCAAGTGCAACAGATGACAGCGATTTTACAATTACTAACCCAACTGAAAGTGCTTATGCTCAAGAGTATGATTTAGTTTTAAAGATAGATACAAATGAGTTTACTACAGCGTTAGGAAATGGAAATACTGCTGACCAAACTGAAGCGCTAAAAGATCAATTAGCACTTACTATCAATAACGGTACTACTGAACCAACAGTAGCTGGTGGTGCTACATCTACAATGAAAAACTTGACACAAAATACTTTCAACCTTACAGATGGTACTAGTGCAACTAAGACTTACACACTTGTAGAAAAGCAGAGAATTGAACCAGGGGAAGTTCATACTTATACTGTTAATCTAAACTTCAAAGAATTAGATATACCTCAAAACGCTAACCAAGGTAAAAATTTCCAAGCTCATATCGAACTTGCAAATGCTACTAGCGTAAAATAATTTATTCTAATGTATAAACGAAGGGATACCATTTAGGTGTCTTTTTTGTTTAATTTTTTTTGTAACTGAATATAATTAATCGGTGAAATCATGTTTAAAAATAAAATCAATGTACGAGTAAGATTTGTATTTTTAGCGGTATCTTTGGTATTCTTAGTGGTCATATTTAAAGTGTTTTATATAGAAGTGATAGAATATGATAAGCTTGCAAATCTAGCAGAATCGCTTTGGAGTAGGAATTTGCCCATCAAGGCGGATAGGGGAACGATTTATGACAGAAATGGCAAAGTAATCGCAACCAATATTACGACTACCAGCCTAGTATTCATACCGAACCAAATCGTCGATAAAGAGGCGGTAGCGAGAGATATAAGTGCCATTTTAGGAGCTGACTATGAAGATATACTAGCGCATGCTTCGAAGAAAAGTTCTATCGAAAGAGTCCATCCCGAGGGAAGGCAGTTATCGTATGACATAGCAGAGAAAATTAACGATTTGGGTTATGATGGAGTTTATTTGGTCAAAGAATCTAAAAGGTATTATCCATATAAGGAAGCTCTTTCACACGTGCTCGGATATGTCGGAATCGATAATCAGGGACTAAGCGGGTTGGAGCTCAATTATGACGAATATTTGACCGGCGTGGATGGGGCGATAAAGTATTTTTCTGATGGCAAGGGTCACCGATTAAACTTAGAAGAAGTGTATATGGCACCTCAAAGTGGTATGAATTTGACACTTACAATCGACTTGGATTTGCAGCTCGCTGTCGAAAAAGAGCTCGATAACGTGATAGATATGTACAATCCCGAGGATGCGATAATATTGGCAATGGATCCGAAGACGGGCGAAGTCTTAGCGATGGCGAATAGGCCGACTTTTGACCCCAACAATTATAAAGATTACTCTATCGAGACGATAAACAGAAATTTGGCTATCTGGAAGACGTATGAACCGGGAAGTACTTTTAAGATAGTAACTTTATCGGCAGCTTTGGAAGAAAGGGAAGTAAACCTCTTCGAGGAGTCTTTTTACGATTCCGGTTCGATTCAAGTTGAGAACGCGCGCATCAAATGTTGGAAAAGTGGCGGACACGGGCAAGAGACATTCTTGCAAGTCGTCGAAAACTCGTGTAATCCGGGGTTTGTCGTCTTGGGACAGAGACTCGGTACGGAAAGGCTCTATAAGTATGTCAACAAGTTTGGCTTCGGAGAGAAGACGGGGATAGATTTAAACGGCGAGGGGAAAGGAATATTATTCAGTCTGGATAGAATGGGACCCGTAGAGACGGCGACTACCGCTTTTGGACAGGGAATAAGCGTCACACCGATTCAGCAAGTGCGCGCGGTAAGTGCGGCAGTTAATGGGGGAGAGCTTTTGAAGCCCTACATCGTTAAAACTGTCAGTGAACCGGAGACGAATACAACCATCGTCGAAAATAAAAAAGAAGTCGTGAGTCAAGTCATCAGCAAAGAAACTTCGGACATGGTGAAGTATGCTTTAGAGAGTGTCGTCGCAAACGGCGGAGGAAGGAATGCCTATATCGAGAACTATCGCATAGGGGGCAAAACAGGAACTGCTCAAAAGGTGGAAAATGGCGTGTATCTATCCGGTAACTACATCTTATCATTTGTCGGTGTCATGCCGGCGAATGACCCCGAAATCATCGTCTATGTGGCTATAAACAATCCGAAGGGTGTGACGCAGTTTGGAGGAATCGTCTCAGCACCAATCGCTAAGAATGTACTATCTTCTGCGATAGAAATTTTCGACATAAAGCCAGACGTCGAAGGAATGACTAAAGAATATAGATGGTATGAAAACTCCTATATCAAATTACCGGATGTAACTGGCATGCAGAAAGTAGATGCGATTAAGTTATTAAAAGAGTTTAAGTTAGAATACTCTGGAAGTGGAGACACGGTCTTGTATATGAGTCCAGAGCCAGGATACTATGTAAAAAAAGGTGGAACGGTCAAGTTGATGCTCAAAAATTGAGTAAGAATAACTCTCACCAAATAACGAATGAAAAGACTTACTATGTAAATTAGGCGTAAAGGTAGTACCGGAGGCATAGAATTATATATAAAATATTGTTATAATGAATTGACGAGGTGTAAGTTTATATGTTACTTTTAGCTAAAACTACGCTTGCGGTAATGCTCGGATTTGTCATATCCGTCATCGCAGGTTTTGTAATCATACCTATATTGAAACGCATTCAGTTTACGCAGAAGATAAACCCTTTGATAAATGAAAGGCACAAAGTAAAAGAAGGTACTCCTACACTGGGAGGCTTGATATTCATCCTTCCTACTATCATAGCGCTCGTAATGCTGTATTTAAAGGGAAGTATCGAGATAACACATAATCTAGTAATATTGGTATTCGTGTTTTTGAGTTATGCTGCTTTAGGGTTCTTAGACGATTTCTTAAAGCTTAAGAGACACGATGAGATAAGCGGAAATGAGGGACTCAAGAGTTGGCAAAAGTTTATTTTGCAAGTGCTCATCGCCATCGTATTTTATTTCATCTATAGGAGTTATGGAGGAACTGGAGATTTGACTTTGAGCTTCTTCGGTTGGAATTTCCCTATGGGCTGGGCTTATGGAATATTCATTCTATTGGTGTTAGTTGCAACGACCAATGCGGTAAACATAACGGATGGTCTCGATGGTCTAGCAGGAGGCCTTTCGGTATTCGCATTCATCGCTTTCGGTCTGATTGCGTGGAATACGACTTGGTTAGACGGATATCAAGAATTAGCTATATTTACGTTTTTGTTAATCGGTTCGCTAGGTGGTTTCCTCTTGTTCAATTCGCATCCTGCGAAAGTCTTTATGGGCGATACGGGATCGTTAGCTCTAGGAGGAGCACTAGCTACTTTGGCTGTCCTTACGAGACACGAATTTTCGTTGATTCTAATAGGTGGCGTATTCGTCATCGAGACGCTTACGAGTCTCATCCAAATCATTTCGATAAGATGTTTCCATAAAAAAATATTCTTAAAAGCTCCACTTCACCACCACTTCGAGGAGTTAGGTTGGATTGAAACTGATATAGTTAAGCTCTTTTGGGCAGTAGGTTTTATACTTGCTATGTTCGGTATCATATATGGAGTTTGGTTATAGAAAGCTATCGATTTAAGATAGTTTTTTCTATTATTCGACAAAACATTACGGACTTTCGTAATGGGAATGATTGCTTTTATATTATAATATGATATATAATTGAAGTGCTGAAGGGAAGTCCTTTTCAGCAAAGTGACGACGGTTGTTCGAAACGTATTTAAAATTTGCGATATCCTTTTGTGTTTGAACAGCTAAAGTCGCATTATTAGGAAGCCAGGTGCTTCCTTTTAAATTGATTATATAGTATAATTTTTTTGTGAGTGCCTATGATTTTAAATGTAAGTGGAAGGACGGATGTCGTCGCGTTTTATATGGACTGGTTTATGAAGAGAATCGAAGAGGGATATTTTTTAGTGAGAAATCCCTTTTATAGAAAGCTAGTACACCGAATAGATTATGACGATGTCGATATGTTGGTCTTTTGTACGAAAAATCCCCATAATCTGATAGATAACGTGGAAAAAATCGTTAAGCCGTTTATAGTACACGTCACTTTGACTCCTTATGGAAAGGATATCGAGCCGAATGTTCCACCTAAGAGTGAGGTTCTAAATAGTATAAAAGAGGTGTCCTCGGAAGTAGGGAAGAACAGGGTATTTGTACGCTACGACCCGATATTAGTGAGCGATAAATATGATATCGATTATCACAAAAGAGCTTTTGATACTATTTGTTCTGAACTCGAAGGTTATACGGAGACAATCATAATATCATTTTTAGATGAATACAAAAACGTTCGAGAAAACAAAGATGAGTTGAAGTATCGGCCTTTGAAAGCAAACGATTATGAAGAGATAGGGCTGGCCTTCAGTCAAAGTGCGAGTAATCACGGCATGACCGTGCAGACGTGTGCCGAGACTGAGACATTATTCGAATATGGCTTTATCCAAAGAGATTGTGTCACCGAAGATTTGGTGTATAAATATGCAAAGGTCACCGTGGGTAAGAAGTGGGAGAGTAGAAAAGGCAAGTGTAGCTGTGTGAAGATGTATGACATAGGAGAGTACAATTCTTGTAAACATCTGTGTAAATATTGTTATGCCAATTTCGATGAGAAGAGTATAAAAAGCAATGTGGAAAAGCACGATAAAGATAGTCCCATGTTAATTGGACATGTCAAAGAAGACGATGAAATAAGAAAAATAGAAAAATAAACTGTGTAAAACTAGACAGTTTTCCACAGTTAAATGATATGTTTGTGAAATAAAGCGACTTTAATTTACTTCTAAAGATAGCCGTGCTATAATAATTATTATTAGAAAAGGTGAGATATTACTTATGATTAAAAGAGTATTAGCTTACATATTTGACATATTTGCGATATCGATTATAGTGGGAGCTCTGGCTGTCAGTCCAATGAATCCCAATAGCGACGCTATGACGGAGATGCAAAATGAATATGTGGAAAAGATTAAAGAGTTCGAAGTTTATGACGAAGATAGCGATAGCGATAAAGCGGCTAGTATCGACGTCGACGGTTTTATAGAATATTATAAAGATTACATGTACGAGTATAATCGCTTGTCGGTTTATGAGGAAGTCATCACTCTAGTGTGCATCATCCTCTATTACGTGGTTTTTGCCTATTTCTTCGATGGACAGACAGTAGGAAAGAGAATCATGAGGATTAAAGTCGTCAAAAAGGATTCAACGAGAGCAGATATAGCGAGTTTAATCATAAGAGCAGTAATCCTCTTCAGAATACCATTTTCCGTCTTAGCACAGGTATTAGTATTCTTCATAAATCAGGAGAGTTTTGTTCGCCTTTATGCTTTTCTAAATGTCATCACTTTTGCTCTTAATGTTGCGATTATCGCCATGATAATAGTAAGAGAAGATAAGCGAGGATTGCACGATATCTTGGCCAAGACTAAAGTGATAGAAAGCGAAGTGGTATAATGAACGATTATATGATTTATTATGGGTTAGCCCTGATTTCGATTGTCATAACTTTAGGTGCTCAACTGTTCATCAATAGTATGTATTCGAAGTACAAGAAAGTACCGAATAAAAAGGGCATGTCCGGTGGTGAGGCCGCGCGCGAGATATTGGATAAAAACGGATTAAAAGACATATACGTCGTCGAGACCAAAGGCAACTTGACCGATCACTATGACCCGACGAGAAAAGTCATCAGACTGTCGAGCGACGTCTTCCATAAAGAGTCAGTAGCTTCTGTTGCAGTGGCAGCTCACGAGTGTGGGCATGCCATACAGGATAAAGATGACTACAAGTTCATGAGAATACGCGCGGCTCTCGTGCCATTTGTAAACTTTTCATCTTATGCCGGTTACATCGCCATTACGATAGGTATCATCTTTAGCATGATAAACGTGATATGGTTAGGTATACTTTTAGAATCGGTAATACTCCTATTTCAATTCGTCACTTTGCCGGTAGAAATAGATGCATCCAAAAGAGCGATGAAAGAAATAGAACAGATGGAAATACTCTCCGACAATGAGCTCGAACAGGGAAAACTCGTGTTAATTTCAGCAGCGATGACTTATATTGCGAGTCTTGCTTCAACTCTTATAGAACTTTTGAGACTCATCTTAATATATACGGATAGAGATTAAAAATGTGTTGTCGTTGGAACGCCAACGGCTTTTTAGTTGCAATTTCAGCAATTTTTGGTTTACTTTTTTCAATATGTTTGCAATTTTGTGGTATACTAAATATGTATAATGCGAGAGGGAGTTTTTATGAACAAGAATGACAATAAGAAAATATACATCGTACTATCATATACAGGAACACTTCTATCGAAGGTTATAAGACTTAAAACGGGGGCCGAGTTTTGTCACATATCTATCGCTTTGGATAAAGATTTAAAAAGTATGTACAGTTTTGGGAGACTAAATCCTTACACCCCTTTGTGGGCTGGTTTTGTACATGAAAGGATTGACGGTGGCACTTTTAGGAGATTTAAAAATACTAAAGTGGAAGTGTATTCTATCGATGTTACTAGCAAGCAATATGAAGACATTGCCAATCGGATAAAAGATATGGAAAGGAAAAAGGATAAGTACAGTTTCAATATCGTCGGATTGTTGGCTGCCGGCTTTAATGTTAAATATAGAAAGTTACACTCTTTTTACTGTGCCGAATTCGTAAAATATTTAATCGACGAAGCGGGGATAGAATTAGAATTGCCAGAGTTAGTTAAACCGATGGATTTTAAGGAAACGGGAAAACTCGATTTAGAATATAGAGGTTTGTTACGAATGTATAAAAGGCAAGTTGGCTAAAATTACTTTATTTTTACTAAAAATTATCATATAATTATTCTGTATCCGGGGTGATGCATATGATAGGTTTGGCACTCGAGGGTGGAGGTGCAAAAGGCTCTTATCAAGCAGGAGCATATATGGCTATGAAGAAGTGCGGTATCAAGATTGATGCCGTCGCAGGTACCAGCATCGGTTCTTTAAACGGGGCTCTTATCGCTTCCCACGACGAAGACAAGATGGTGGAGCTGTGGAGAGATGCTACTATGATGGAGCTTTTAGGGATAGATGATACGAAGGCTCACGAAATATTAAAAGAAGGCATCAGTTTAAATAAGATAAAGGCATCGTTTACAGAACTATATAAAGTTTTTAAAAATAAAGGCTTAGATATGAGCAATTATAGAGCACTCGTACGCAATGCCGTCGACGAGAGAAAGCTCCGCAGGAGCAACATCATCTATGGACTTACGACGGTGAAACTCAGCAACTTAGAACCACTAGAGATGTATATCGATGACATTCCAGAGGGTAAACTTCACGATTACATCGTGGCTAGCTCTTATTTACCCGTCTTTAAAAAAGAAAAATTGATAGATGATGGTTATTATTTGGATGGAGGGTTTTATAATTTATCGCCTTCCGACATGCTCGAGAAAGTCGGTTGCGATAAGATATATGTTGTAAATATCAAAGGTATAGGCATAAGGAAGCCGAAATTCAAAAAGAATGCCGAGATTATCGAAATAAAACCGAAGACCAATTTGGGCAGCATCATATTGTTCGACAAAAATAGCACAGAAGAAAACATCCAAAGGGGCTATTTGGACACGATGAGAGTTCTAGGTAAGTTGGACGGAATGGATTATTACTTTAAAAAAAGACCTCTTTGGTACTATAGGAGGCTAAACCATCGCGTAAATGAGAAACTCTATAATGCCGCTAGTGCACTACTTAGTAGTAGTAATGAAAAAGAGACCGTTATAAAGGCGTTAGAATACATTTTAAAAAAAGAGAAAATGAAAGATTTAGTAACGTATAGGTTGAAAGATATAAAAGAACACACGAAAAATAAAAACAGCGACAATATAATAATTCAATATGTAAACAGTTTAAGTATATGGTGAGGGAGATAGATATGGAAATTAAAGAATTGAACAAGAGTTATAAAGAATATATAGGTAAAACGATTACGATAGCGGGTTGGATTAAGAACCATCGCACAAGTTCAAATGTAGGCTTTATCGATTTCAACGACGGTACAGGATTTAAGGGAGTACAGTTAGTTTATTCGGCCAATGTCAAAGATTACGATATGATAAGTCATTTGCGAGTTGGAAGTGCTCTAAGGGTAACGGGTAAAGTAGTAGAATCATCCGGCAATAAGCAGCCGTTCGAAGTAGAAGTGGAAAGCGTCGTCTTAGAGGGCGACTGTGCCGAGGACTTTCCTATTCAACCGAAGAGGCATACGCGCGAATTTTTGCGCAGTGAAGCTTACTTGCGACCTCGGACGAACCTCTTCAATGCTGTGTTTAGGATAAGAAGCTTAGCTGCTGCTGCTGTACACGAATATTTTCAGAAAAATGGATACATCTATTTTCATGCGCCTATCATCACGGCATCGGACTGTGAGGGAGCTGGTGAGATGTTCCAGGTTACTACCTTGGATTTGGATAAATTAAAAGGTGTCGAAGAGGTTGATTATTCCAAAGATTTCTTCGGCAAAAAGGCTGGGCTTACAGTATCCGGCCAATTGGAAGCGGAGACTTTTGCTATGGCTTTTTCGAAAGTATACACTTTTGGTCCGACTTTTAGAGCGGAGAAATCGAATACGACGACTCATCTTGCCGAGTTTTGGATGATGGAACCAGAAATAGCTTTCTGCGATTTAGATGGACTGATGGATATCGAAGAAGACTTCTTAAAGTACGTCATCAATTACTGCCTAGAAAAGGGAAAAGACGAGATGGAGTTTTTGGACGAATTTGTCGAAAAGGGTCTCATCGCTAAATTGACAAAGCTGGTGAACAGCAAATTTACGAGAATTACGCATCACGACGTCATCGATATTCTAAAAAAAGCTGATGTAGATTGGCAGTTTAAACCTGAATTCGGAGAAGATATCGCTAAGGAACACGAAAAATATATTACTGAGTACTTCGATGGCCCTGTCTTCATTACCGATTGGCCAAAGGATATAAAGGCTTTCTACATGAAACAAAACGAAGATGGGGAAACTGTTAGAGCGGTCGATTTAGAAGTTCCAGGAGTAGGTGAACTCATGGGTGGTAGTCAAAGAGAAGAAGATTACGAAAAGCTAGTTAGCAGAATGCGCGAGTTAGGCATGGACGAAAAAGAGATGAGTTGGTACATCAATCTGCGCAAGTACGGTACTTGTACACATTCAGGCTTCGGTATGGGCTTTGAGAGATTGGTCATGTATTTGACCGGTATCGAAAACATAAGAGATGTCATTCCATACTATAGAACGCCTAACAACTGCGATTATTAAAAAATATATGCGAGTCGATAATTAACTGACTCGTTTTTTTGTTGAAATTTTTTCAACTTTTAATTGTCAAAGCAATTTAAATATGATATATTATTAGTGCTTAAGCAAATTTATGGATGGCGGTGTAGCTCAGTTGGCTAGAGCGATCGGTTCATACCCGATAGGTCGGGAGTTCGACCCTCTCCGCCGCTACCAAAATGAATAGCTCGCAAACCTAATTAAATAAAGGGTTTGCTTTTATTTTTACTGTTTTTCTCAATTTACTTTTGAAATCGAATATAAAAATATAATCAATAAAAAGTAATTGACGATAATAATTATTTAATATATAATACTACCCATACAGCATATTTGTTGTTTATTGTAAAAGATAGGTTTTAAAAAACAAGAAAGAAAACACTTTCCTTTCATTGTTGGTTTAATGACATTACCTATCTTTTTTCGTCTAGTTTTTATTTTTGTAGGAATTTAGTATTCCTATATTTTTTAATCCAAAAATGGTATAATCATCTCACAGACAAATAGTAATTTGTAAAGGAGTGGTTCAATGACTATTAAAGAGG